>JAWHFN010000004.1:0-34373 GCA_032565555.1 Streptococcus mitis
TGAGGACTATTTTGCAACCTTGTATGGTTTTGATTTTGAAGAATAAAATGATAATTAATTGAAAATGAAATTGAAAAACAGATTGCTTTCTAAAAAATAGGCAAAAATCTTGTTTTTCTTTCAAGTCATGATATAATAAAACTATAAAACGTTTTCAAGGAAGGTAACGATATGTCTGAAGAAACAATTGATTATGGACAAGTGACAGGAATGGTGCATTCGACAGAAAGCTTTGGGTCAGTAGATGGGCCTGGTATTCGCTTTATTGTCTTTTTGCAGGGCTGTCACATGCGTTGCCAGTATTGCCACAACCCTGACACTTGGGCTATGGAGTCCAATAAGTCACGTGAACGGACGGTAGATGATGTCTTGACAGAAGCCTTGCGCTACCGTGGTTTCTGGGGAAATAAGGGTGGGATTACAGTCAGTGGAGGAGAAGCCCTCTTGCAGATTGATTTCTTGATTGCCCTCTTCACCAAGGCCAAGGAACAAGGTATCCACTGTACCTTGGATACCTGTGCCCTTCCTTTCCGTAATAAACCACGTTACCTTGAGAAGTTTGACAAACTCATGGCTGTCACTGACTTGGTTCTTTTGGATATCAAGGAAATCAACGAAGAACAGCACAAGATTGTCACTAGCCAAACCAATAAAAATATCTTGGCTTGTGCCCAGTATCTATCAGATATTGGAAAACCTGTCTGGATTCGCCACGTGCTAGTTCCAGGTTTGACAGATAGAGACGATGACTTGATTGAACTTGGTAAGTTCGTCAAGACCCTTAAAAATGTTGATAAGTTTGAAATTCTACCTTATCACACCATGGGTGAGTTCAAGTGGCGTGAACTTGGAATTCCTTATTCCCTCGAAGGAGTCAAACCACCAACAGCAGATCGCGTCAAGAACGCTAAAAAACTCATGGATACAGAAAGTTACCAAGACTATATGAAACGTGTACATGGATAGAAAAGAAGCCTGATGGAAATATCGGGCTTTTGATACTCAATGAAAATCAAAGAGCAAACTGGGAAGCTAGCCGCAGGTTGCTCAAAGCACTGCTTTGAGGTTGTAGATAGAACTGACGAAGTCAGTAACATATATATACGGCAAGGCGAAGCTGACGTGGTTTGAATTTGATTTTCGAAGAGTATGACTTGCAAAAAGACTTAGCAAACTAGCTAAGCCTTTTTCTTCTTATCTCGAACGTTGTTTTCCAGCGTTGCGATTTTTGTGTTTTTTCTTGCTTGTGATAGCAGTTGGTTGTTCAGGAGTAACGTCTTTTCGTCCACTTGGTGTAGAGAAAGCACGTGCTTTTGGTGGGTTCTTGGCTAGTTCTTCACGGACTTTTTTGCGAAGTTTTGGACGAACGATATAGTTGACGATAAACTGTTGGAGAATCATCATGAAACCACCGACAACCCAGTAAAGTGTGACACTGGCTGGTGAAATGAGGGAGAAGACAACAATCGTGATTGGGCTCACGTAAGCCATTTTCTTGATTTGTTCTCTTTGCGTTTCGTCTTCTACTCCGTGAAGTGAAAGGAGCGATTGAAGATAGTAAAGGACACCTGCGCAGGCAACCAAAATCATACTTGGAGAACCTAGAGGAATGCCTAGGTAGCTTGCTTGAGCAACCCCTTCAGTATGTTGGGCAGCAAAGTAAATTGCAGAGAAGAAAGGCATTTGAAGGAGGATAGGGAAGCATCCTACACCACCAAACATGCTGATGCCGTGTTCTTTTTGAGCGGCAAAGAGAGCTTGTTGGGCTTCGAGTTTTTCTTCTTGAGTAGTCGCTTCCTTGAGACGTGTTTGGTGTGGCTCAAGGACGTGCTTGAGGGCGTTCATCTTTTCAGAATGAAGCGTTGCCTTCCATGATTGGTAGATACCAAGTGGCAAGATAATCAAGCGCACGATAATGGTTACGATGATGATAGCGACACCGAAACCTAGACCTTTATCAGTAGCGAAGTACTTGATAGCTTCAGCCATAGGCGCTCCGATCGTATTCCAAATAAATCCTATTGGCTTTCCTGTGGCTTTATCGACGCTAACACAGCCAGTCAAGACTAGCAACATAGCCACTCCCATAGCCGAGAGTGCAAAACGTTTAATAGATTTCACTGTTTTTATTCCTTCTTTAAAAATTATACCTTTCTATTCTACTGTTTTTTTACAAAATATACAATAGTTCTAGAGACCTAATTTGCGATTTTAAAGTCAGGGTAGGGAGGAAAGTTGCTCAGTTGGACATCTAAGTAGCTGACTTTTGAAAAAGGTGTGGGTCCTTTGCGGATTTCTTGGATAAATTTTGCCATGATAGCAGATGAGTCTGCTTGGGCTAAGATTTCCACTGTGCCATCGTCGTTATTCCATACCCGACCTGTGATGCCACCAATTTCAAGTGCCAAGCTGTAAACACCCCAACGAAAGCCGACTCCTTGCACCCTACCTTGGGCAATCATTCTAACCTTTTGCATACCAAACCCCTTTGATTGTGTTATAATATTTCTATGACTATTATAACCTCAAAAGCCAATTCTGTGGTAAAAAATGCCAAGAAATTACACCAAAAAAAATACCGCAAGTCTGCTTATTTGATTGAAGGCTGGCACTTGTTTGAAGAAGCTGTTCAAGCTGGAGTGACGATTGAGAAAATCTTTGCCCTAGAAAATTACCGAGATCAGTTAGCTGCTTTTCCGCAAACTGTCTGGGTGTCAGAGGATATTTTGCTAGATTTGGCGGATTCTCAGACTCCACAGGGAATCGTTGCGGTGGTTCAAAAAGAAGAAGTAGGGCAAGCTGACTTTAATCAGGGCAAATTCTTGTTTTTGGAAGATGTGCAAGATCCTGGTAATGTGGGAACGATCATTCGGACTGCGGATGCAGCAGGTTTTACTGGAGTGATTGTTTCAGATAAATCGGCAGATACCTACAGTCTCAAGACCCTACGTTCTATGCAAGGCAGTCATTTTCATCTGCCCATTTACCGGATGTCTAGTCAAGCGCTTCTTAAGGAAACCAAAGAGGCAGGTATCTCAGTGCTGGCAACAACCCTATCTAAAGATTCTGTTGATTACAGAGGACTGCCTCCAATAGAAAATTTTGTACTAGTCATGGGAAATGAGGGTCAAGGAATTAGTTCCCTCATGGCTGAAAGTGCAGACCAGTTGGTCCACATTAGTATGAAGGGGCAGGCGGAGAGTCTCAATGTTGCCGTTGCAGCCGGTATTTTAATTTTCCATTTAAGCTAATTTTAACTTTCTTTGTTATAATCAAGGAAAGATGTTCATAGAAAAGGAGAAAAGATGAATCACACTATTATTCACGACCGTACTGGTCTCAATCAATTTTACGCTAAGGTCTATGCCTTTGTTGGACTAGGCATCGGATTATCCGCTTTGGTATCAGGCCTCATGTTGACGGTCTTTCAATCTCAGTTGGTTTACTTTTTGATGCAGGGACGTCTCTGGTTGACCATTGCAACCTTTGCAGAGTTAGCACTAGTTTTCGTTGCTAGTAACATGGCCTTAAAAAATAGTCCAGCTGCTCTTCCAGTATTTTTACTTTACTCCGTTTTAAACGGCTTTACCCTCAGTTTTGTGGTGGCCTTCTATACTCCGGGTACAGTTTTATCTGCCTTTGTATCGAGCGCCCTTCTCTTCTTTGTCATGGCGGCAGTTGGTATGTTCACCAAGAAAGACTTGAGTGGGATCGGTCGAGCTATGATGGCAGCTTTAATTGGTTTGCTGATTGCCATGGTAGTCAATATTTTCTTGGCTAGCGGTTTCTTTGATTATATGATTAGTGTAGCCATGGTTTTGGTCTTCTCAGGGTTGATTGCTTGGGACAACCAAAGAATTCGTCTCGCTTATGAACAATCACAAGGTCGTGTGGCGACAGGGTGGGTTGTGTCAATGGCTCTCAGTATTTATCTTGATTTTATCAATCTTTTCCTAAGTATTCTACGTATCTTCGGTCGAAATGACTAAAGGTCTATGAAATCAGTGTTTCAAGGAGCACTGATTTTTTTAAATTTTCTCTTTTCTTTTCTTGGAAATAGGTGTATAATGCTTTTAATTAATTTTTGAGGAGTAGCCTATGAAGAAAAGTTTTATCCATCAACAAGAAGAAATTTCCTTTGTCAAAAACACTTTTACCCAGTATTTGAAAGATAAGCTAGAAGTTGTCGAAGTTCAAGGTCCTATCTTGAGCAAAGTCGGTGACGGGATGCAGGATAACCTGTCTGGTGTGGAAAATCCAGTATCTGTCAAGGTTTTGCAGATTCCTGATGAAACCTATGAAGTGGTGCACTCACTTGCCAAATGGAAACGCCATACTTTGGCTCGTTTTGGTTTCGGTGAGGGTGAAGGTCTTTTTGTTCACATGAAGGCCCTTCGTCCAGACGAAGATTCGCTGGATGCGACCCACTCTGTTTATGTTGACCAGTGGGACTGGGAAAAAGTCATTCCAAATGGACAACGTAACATCGCTTATCTAAAAGAAACAGTTGAGAAGATTTATAAGGCCATTCGTTTGACAGAACTAGCTGTTGAAGCTCGCTATGACATCGAGTCTATCTTGCCAAAACAAATCACTTTTATCCACACAGAAGAGTTGGTAGAACGCTACCCAGACTTGACACCGAAAGAACGTGAAAATGCTATTTGTAAAGAATTTGGAGCAGTCTTCTTGATCGGTATCGGTGGTGAATTACCAGACGGTAAACCGCACGATGGGCGTGCACCAGACTACGATGACTGGACAAGCGAGTCTGAAAATGGCTACAAGGGTCTAAATGGCGATATTCTTGTCTGGAATGAGTCTTTAGGTGGAGCCTTTGAGTTGTCTTCTATGGGGATTCGTGTAGATGAAGAAACCCTTCGCCGTCAGGTAGAAATTACCGGTGATGAGGACCGTTTGGAATTGGAATGGCACAAGGCTTTGTTGAACGGCCTGTTCCCATTGACAATCGGTGGGGGAATTGGACAATCTCGGATGGCCATGTTTTTACTTCGCAAGAAACATATCGGAGAAGTGCAAACAAGTGTTTGGCCTCAAGAAGTCCGCGATACTTACGAAAATATTTTATAGAGAATCGAACCGCAAGGTTCGGTTTTCTTTCTCTTTTTGCCTATAATTTGGTATAATAAACGGTATGAAAATCGTATCAGGAATCTATGGGGGACGTCCCCTCAAGACACTAGAAGGCAAGACGACAAGACCAACTTCGGATAAGGTTAGGGGAGCTATTTTTAACATGATTGGTCCCTACTTTGAAGGGGGACGAGTCTTGGACCTTTATGCAGGTAGTGGTGGCTTATCTATCGAGGCAGTATCGCGTGGCATGTCCAGCGCTGTTTTGGTGGAGCGAGACCGTAAGGCTCAGGCTATCGTGGCTGAAAATATTCAGATGACTAAGGAAGCTGGAAAATTTGAGCTCCTCAAGATGGATGCAGAAAGGGCATTGGAACAGGTATCTGGGGAATTTGACCTCATTTTCTTAGACCCTCCTTATGCCAAGGAACAAATCGTAGCAGATATTGAAAGAATGGCTGAGAGAGAGCTTTTTTCTGAAGATGTCATGGTCGTGTGTGAGACAGATAAAGCCGTTGAACTTCCAGAGGAAATTGCCTGCCTTGGTATCTGGAAGGAAAAGATTTATGGAATTAGTAAGGTGACAGTCTATGTCAGATAAGATTGGATTATTCACAGGCTCATTTGATCCTATGACAAATGGGCATCTGGATATCATTGAACGGGCTAGCAAACTCTTTGATAAGCTCTATGTCGGTATTTTTTTTAATCCCCACAAACAAGGATTTCTCCCTATCGAAAATCGTAAACGGGGGTTAGAAACGGCTTTGAAACATTTGGAAAATGTTGAAGTCGTGTCTTCTCATGATGAATTGGTGGTTGATGTCGCAAAAAGACTGGGGGCTACTTTCCTAGTGCGAGGCTTGAGAAATGCAACGGATTTGCAATATGAAGCCAGTTTTGATTACTACAACCATCAGCTGTCTCCTGATATAGAGACCATTTATTTACATAGTCGACCTGAACATCTCTATCTCAGTTCATCCGGTGTTAGAGAGCTTTTGAAGTTTGGTCAGGATATTGCTTGCTATGTTCCCGAGAGTATTTTGGAGGAAATAAGAAATGAAAAAAAAGATTAGATGGCCCTTATATGTCATTGCGGCCTTGATTGTGACTTTCTTGGCATTTGTAGTGCCCTTGCCCTACTATATAGAGCTTCCAGGTGGTTCGGAAGATATTCGCCAAGTCCTTAAAGTCAATGACACAGAAGATAAGGAAGCTGGTGCCTATCAATTCGTTACGGTTGGTGTCCAACATGCCACTTTAGCTCATATGATTTATGCTTGGTTGACGCCTTTTACAGATATTCGTAGTGCTCAGGAGACTACAGGTGGATCTTCCGATATTGAATTTATGCGAATTAATCAATTCTACATGCAAACATCACAAAACATGGCCAAGTATCAAGGACTAAAAACAGCTGGTAAGGATATTGAACTAAAATATCTTGGGGTTTATGTTTTGACTGTGACAGATAATTCGACCTTTAAAGGGATTCTCAACATCTCTGATACGGTCACAGCAGTCAATGATCAGACCTTCGACAGTTCTAAAGATTTGATTGATTATGTCAATTCTCAAAAACTAGGGGACTCCGTCAAGGTCACCTATGAAGAGGATGGGCAAACCAAGTCTGCAGAAGGTAAGATTATCACCTTGGAAAATGGCAAAAATGGAATTGGAATCGGTTTGATTGACCGTACGGAAGTGACCAGTGATGTCCCAATTCGCTTTTCAACAGCTGGTATCGGTGGTCCAAGTGCAGGTCTCATGTTTAGTCTGGCCATCTATACTCAAATAGCTGACCCTGGCCTTCGTAATGGTCGTATCGTTGCCGGTACAGGAACCATTGACCGCGATGGGAATGTGGGGGACATTGGAGGTATTGATAAGAAAGTTGTAGCTTCGGCTAGAGAAGGTGCCGCGATTTTCTTTGCCCCAGATAACCCTGTTAGCGAAGAAGAACAAAAAGCGCATCCGGATGCTAAAAACAACTACCAAACAGCCCTAGAAGCAGCTAAAACAATCAAGACAGATATGAAAATAGTGCCAGTTAAAACCCTACAAGATGCAATTGATTACTTGAAACACAATCCCTAGTTTTTGAGTGAAGTTTCCAAACTAGCGCACAAACAGAGAAGATGGTATAATAGTCAAATGGTTCAATTATTATTCACTCTAAGTAGTCACATGCTCTTTATTTATGTGAGTTTTTACCTTTTAAAGAATCTTGTTAGATGGGAAAAGGTTTTAAAAGTGACAGCTGAGAATACAGGAAAAGTTCGTTTATTGATAGCTCTTTTCAGCATCGTAATGGGCTACATCATGAGTTCTTTCTTTATCAGCCTGTATCAGTTGTGGCAAGAAGCGCTTAGAGGATTATTATAAAATCAAGAGTAAAGGAAATAAGTATGGAAAAAATTGTGGTTCAAGGTGGCGATAATAGTCTGGTAGGAAGTGTTACGATCGAAGGAGCAAAGAATGCAGTCTTGCCCTTGTTAGCAGCGACTATTCTAGCAAGTGAAGGAAAGACCGTCTTGCAGAATGTTCCTATCTTGTCAGATGTTTTCACTATGAATCAGGTGGTTCGTGGTTTAAATGCCAAGGTGGATTTTAATGAAGAAGCTCATCTTGTTGAGGTGGACGCGACTGGCGATATCACTGAGGAAGCTCCTTACAAGTATGTCAGCAAGATGCGTGCATCTATCGTTGTCTTGGGGCCAATTCTTGCCCGTGTAGGTCATGCCAAGGTATCCATGCCAGGTGGTTGTACGATTGGTAGCCGTCCTATTGATCTGCATTTGAAAGGTCTAGAAGCTATGGGGGCTAAGATTAGTCAGACAGCTGGTTATATCGAAGCCAAGGCTGAACGCTTACATGGAGCTCATATCTATATGGACTTCCCAAGTGTTGGTGCTACGCAGAACTTAATGATGGCAGCGACTCTGGCTGATGGTGTGACAGTGATTGAAAATGCTGCGCGTGAGCCTGAGATTGTTGACCTAGCTATTCTCCTCAATGAAATGGGAGCCAAGGTTAAAGGTGCTGGTACAGAGACCATTACCATTACCGGTGTTGAGAAACTTCATGGTACGACTCACAATGTAGTCCAAGACCGTATCGAAGCAGGAACCTTTATGGTAGCTGCTGCCATGACTGGTGGTGATGTCTTGATTAAAGACGCTGTTTGGGAGCACAACCGTCCCTTGATTGCCAAATTGCTTGAAATGGGAGTGGAAGTGACAGAGGAGACGGAAGGAATTCGAGTTCGCTCTCAACTAGAAAATCTAAAAGCTGTTCATGTAAAAACCTTGCCCCACCCAGGATTTCCCACAGATATGCAGGCTCAATTTACAGCCTTGATGACCGTCGCAAAAGGGGAATCAACTATGATAGAGACAGTTTTTGAAAATCGTTTCCAACATCTAGAAGAAATGCGTCGCATGGGCTTGCACTCTGAGATTATCCGTGATACAGCTCGTATTGTTGGTGGACAAGCTTTGCAGGGAGCAGAAGTTCTTTCAACTGACCTTCGTGCCAGCGCAGCCTTGATTTTGACAGGTTTGGTAGCGCAAGGAGAAACCGTTGTTGGTAAATTGGTTCACTTGGATAGAGGTTATTACCGTTTCCATGAGAAGTTGGCGCAGTTAGGTGCTAAGATTCAGCGGATTGAGGCAAGTGATGAAGATGAATAAGAAATCAAGCTACGTAGTCAAGCGTTTACTTTTAGTCATCATAGTACTGATTTTAGGTGTTTTAGCCCTAGGAATCGGTCTAATGGTAGGCTATGGAATCTTGGGCAAGGGTCAAGATCCATGGGCTATCCTGTCTCCAGCAAAATGGCAGGAATTGATTCATAAATTTACAGGAAATTAGGCTGGAGAACCAGCCTTTTTCTAAAGATAAGGAGAAAAATGAACAAAAAAACAAGACAGACACTGATTGGACTGCTAGTGTTATTGCTTTTGTCTGCAGGGAGCTATTATATCAAGCAGATGCAGTCGACAGCTAATAGTCCCAAAACCAAGCTTAGTCAGAAAAAACAAGCGTCTGAAGCTCCTAGTCAAGCATTGGCAGAAAGTGTCTTAACAGATGTAGTCAAAAGCCAAATAAAAGGGAGTCTTGAGTGGAATGGCTCAGGTGCTTTTATCGTCAATGGTAATAAAACAAATCTAGATGCCAAGGTTTCAAGTAAGCCCTACGCTGACAATAAAACAAAGACAGTGGGTAAGGAAACGGTACCAACCGTAGCTAATGCGCTCTTGTCTAAGGCTACTCGTCAGTACAAGAATCGTGAAGAAACTGGGAATGGTTCGACTTCTTGGACTCCTCCAGGCTGGCATCAGGTTAAGAATCTAAAGGGTACTTATACCCATGCGGTCGATAGAGGTCACTTGTTAGGCTATGCCTTAATCGGTGGTTTGGATGGTTTTGATGCCTCGACAAGCAATCCTAAAAACATTGCTGTTCAAACAGCCTGGGCAAATCAGGCTCAAGCCGAGGATTCGACTGGTCAAAACTACTATGAAAGCATGGTACGTAAGGCCTTGGATAAAAACAAGCGTGTCCGTTACCGTGTAACCCTTTATTACGCTACAAATGAGGATTTAGTTCCCTCAGCTTCACAGATTGAAGCCAAGTCTTCAGACGGAGAATTGGAATTCAATGTTCTAGTTCCCAATGTTCAAAAAGGGCTTCAATTGGATTACCGAACTGGAGAAGTGACTGTTACTCAGTAAAATACAAAATAAACTCCTATGTCACTTGTGGATATAGGGGTTCTTTTTTACTAGTTTAAGCAGGGCTAGAATAGGTACTAAGAAAAAAATAATATGTACTGGATTAAATTTTGTGATATAATAAAGGATAAGATACTATTTTAGGAGAAGAACTATGGAAGACCCAAGTAGTCAGAATTTGTTGCTACAATTTGTTTTATTGTTTATCTTGACGGTGTTAAATGCCTTTTTCTCAGCCACAGAAATGGCCATGGTTTCACTTAACCGTGCGCGGGTGGAACAAAAGGCAGAAGAAGGAGATAAACGCTATATTCGTCTGCTGAAGGTACTAGAAAATCCTAACCACTTTTTATCAACCATTCAAGTAGGGATTACCCTGATTACGATTTTGTCAGGGGCGAGTTTGGCAGACACTCTGGGACGAGAAATTGCCTCTTGGCTTGGAAATGGTGAAACAGCTTATGCCGTTGCAAGTTTTCTATCTTTAGCATTTTTGACTTATATTTCCATCGTTTTTGGGGAATTGTATCCTAAGAGAATCGCTCTTAATCTAAAGGATGCCTTGGCGATTCGTACAGCGCCAGTTATTATTGGATTGGGGAAACTAGTTAGTCCCTTTGTTTGGCTCTTGTCTGCATCTACCAATCTCTTGAGTCGCTTGACTCCTATGACCTTTGACGATGCTGATGAAAAAATGACCCGTGATGAAATTGAGTACATGTTGACCAATAGTGAAGAAACACTAGATGCTGACGAAATTGAAATGTTACAAGGGATTTTTTCACTGGACGAATTAATGGCCAGAGAAGTCATGGTTCCTCGAACGGATGCCTTTATGGTCGATATTCAGGATGATAGTCAAACCATCATCCAAAGTATTTTAAAACAAAATTATTCTCGTATCCCTGTCTATGATGGAGACAAGGATAACGTGATTGGGATTATTCACACCAAGAGTCTCCTTAAGGCGGGCTTTGTGGACGGTTTTGACAATATTGTTTGGAAGAGAATTTTACAAGATCCACTTTTTGTTCCTGAAACTATTTTTGTGGATGACTTGTTAAAAGAACTGCGCAATACCCAAAGACAAATGGCAATCTTGCTGGATGAATACGGTGGGATGGCTGGTTTGGTGACACTTGAAGACCTCCTAGAGGAAATCGTTGGGGAAATCGATGACGAAACAGATAAGGCTGAAATCGAAGTTCATCAAATCGGAGAAGATACTTATATTGTTCAAGGTACCATGAATCTCAATGATTTTAATGACTACTTTGATGTCGAACTGGCAAGTGATGACGTTGATACCATCGCTGGTTATTATTTGACAGGAGTTGGGACCATTCCAACGACTGAGAAACTCAGCTATGAATTGGTCAGCCAAAACAAACAGCTTATCCTAACCAATGATAAAGTGAAAAATGGCCGTGTTACCAAGGTAAAAGTCCAAATTACCGAAGTTGAAATAGAAGAAGAAACAGAGTAAACTAGAGGCTTTTGTCACCAGGAGTGACAAAGCTTTTTTCAGTTGATTTCAAAAGGGAATAGTATCCTCGAAAAACTCAGCCCCCAAATCCGCCCCAAAAGTGTTTTAAAGTTGTCCTTTTTTATCATGAAATAAAAATAAAAAAGCCCTATTTTACGGGCTTTTTTGTCTTGATAAATTCCGATAAATTCGGTATTGAAAGGCGGTAGACGGATTTGAACCGACGATCAAGCTTTTGCAGAGCCGTGCCTTACCACTTGGCTATACCGCCTTAACGTTTATTATTATACCTTGAAAATGATTTTCAGTCAATAGCTTTTTCAGATTTTTTGTGTTAATAAGCCTAAATATTCTGAAAATTCGTTTACTTTTATTGAAATATCTTAAAATATATGGTATAATCAATAATAACCTATACTTTATAAGAGGAGTAAATAAATGAAAAAAAGTCGAGTGCTTGCTGTAGCGGGAGCTACCTTATTAGCGTCAGGAGTTCTAGCTGCGTGTTCAAACACTAGTTCAAATAATGCTAAACTAGCAAAAGATTACCAATATGTTTATCAAACAGATCCAGAAACCTTGGATTATATCGTTAGCAATATTGATTCAACATCTTTCGTCACAACAAATGCTGTAGATGGTTTGTTGGCTAACGATAAATATGGTAATCTAGTTCCTTCTATCGCTGAATCATGGACAGTTTCAAAAGATGGTTTGACTTATACCTATAAAATCCGTAAGGATGCTAAATGGGTAACCGCAGAGGGAGAAGAATACGCTCCTGTAACTGCTAAAGACTTCGTTACTGGTTTGAAACATGCCGTAGATGGAAAATCAAAAGGACTTTCAATCGTTAGCTCTTCTATTAAAGGATTAGAAGCATATATCAAGGGTGAAACAAGCGATTTTTCAACCGTTGGAGTAAAAGCACTTGATGACCAAACACTAGAATATACCTTGAACCAGCCAGAAACTTTTTGGAATGATAAGACCACTAGTGGTGTTTTGATGCCGGTTAATGAAGAATTCTTAACTTCAAAAGGGGAAGGTTTTGGTGCCCCAACAGATGCTAACTCGATTCTTTATAACGGTCCATTTGTCTTAAAGGCTGTAACTCCTAAATCATCTATCGAGATGGCTAAAAATGACGCTTATTGGGATAAAGAAAATGTAAAAATTGAGAACGTTAAGTTCACTTTCTGGGATGGTAAGGATCAAGATGTAATTGCCAAAGGTTTTGCCGATGGTCAATATAGCAAGGCTCGTATCTTCCCTACAAGTTCTACATATGAAAAATATGCAGCTGACTTTAAAGATAACATTTACTTTAATGAACCAGGTGCGGGTGTTGCAACTGTCAGCTTGAATTATGGCCGTACAACCTATAACCACACTGCCAAAACAAGTGATGCCCAAAAGACATCTACTCAGAAAGCATTGCTAAACAAGGAATTCCGTCAAGCCTTGAACTTTGCGGTCGATCGCAATTCTTACTCAGCTCAAACAAATGGTACTGATGGAGCTGCAGTAGCCATCCGTAATACGTTTGCACCATATAATCTTCAAGTTGGTAAGAAAACATTTGGTGAATTGGTACAAGATAGCTTGACTAAGACAAATTCTTCTACTTGGTCAAACGTGTCTCTAGCAGATTCTCAAAATGGACTCTACAATGAAGAAAAAGCTAAAGAAGTCTTTGCTAAAGCTAAATCAAGCCTACAAGCTGAAGGTGTTGAATTCCCAATCCACTTGGATGCCTTGGTTATCCAAGAATCAACAGCGGTTGTAAACCGTGTTCAATCATTGAAACAATCAATTGAAAAAGTATTGGGTTCAGATAATGTTGTTGTAGACTTACAACAAATGACTCAAGCAGAAGCTTTACCAATTTCATTTAGCGCTCCAACAGCTAAAGAACAAGACTGGGATATCCATACCTTGCTAGGATGGAACCCTGACTATCAAGATCCTTCTACTTTCTTGGATCAATTCGTCATTAAGGGAGGAAGCACTCGCCTTTACCTTGGTATTGACCAAAACACAGATGCATCAGTAGTAAGCAAACTTGGTTTAGCTGACTATGGAAAATTACTTGATGACGCAAACAGCGAAAACCAAGATGTTCAAAAACGTTATGAAAAATATGCGGTGGCACAAGCTTGGTTGACTGACAATGCTTTGACAATTCCAGTAATGGCTTCTCCTAAAGAAACAGCCGTTTCATATGTTTCAAAAGTTCTACCATTTAGCTCTTCATATTCAGTGGCCGGCCTTAAAGGTGAAAATTCAGGATACTTGAAGTACACTGAAGTTGGTGAAAAAGCAATTACCAAAGAAGAGTATGAAAAAGCTCGTGAAAAATGGTTGAAAGAAAAGACTGAGTCAAACGAGAAAGCTCAAAAAGAATTGGCAAGTCATGTGAAGTAAATAATTTTCAATAGAACTTTCTCTCCATGAGGAGAAGGTTCTTTTGGGATTTTTAAAGGAAATGATATGAAAAAATATATTTTTATGCGTGTTTTGCGGTCATTGGTTTCTATCTTCTTAGTAACAACCTTGACTTACACGATTATCTATACAATGGTTCCTCGAAAATTGATTTTCAAACAGGATACCAACTATAACAAGATTGCGACAACGGCTGATAAACGTGATAACTATGAAAATACAGTTTATGAGCGTATGGGCTATATCGAGTACTACGATACCAAAGAGTTGCAAGAAAAAGCTAGCCAGATGGATGCTTCTGTAACAGTTGAAGCCAATGACACCAACAAGGCTATCTATGAAAAATACATCAAACAAATCGGTCATGGTTGGACCTTGGGAGAATTTACTGAAAGTGGCCAATTCTACGCTACTCGTGAAATCCCAATTTTTGAACGTGTTTTTCACTTCTATGCTAACTTGATTGACATTGATCATACAAATAAAATCCAAGACCCTGAAAATCCAGACTTGAAACGTTACCTTCGTTTCGAAAACGATCCAGCTATCGGATGGTCATTGGTTGGTTCAGGAACTAAACACAAATATCTCTTGTACTTCAACAGTCAGTTCCCATTTGTGCATCAAAACTTTGTGAACATTAATTTAGGTGACTCTTATCCAACCTATGCTAATAGTCCTGTTTTACAGGTTATTACTCAAGGACAAGGGCAAACAAAAACATCTCAAGTTCAGTTCCCAACAGGTAAGAAGACTTCTTCTGTAAATATTTACTCAAGAACCTATAAATCACCTAGTCAGGCTGATTCTCGTGAAGTAGCCAACTACGGAAAAGATGACCCATATACTGCAACTGAAAGCAACTACCAATATCCTTCTATGATTGCCAGCTCTGCTGTCGTTGGATTGATCGGTTTGGTGATTTCTTATGCGATTGCTGTGCCACTTGGTTCAGCTATGGCTCGCTTCAAGAACACTTGGATTGATAGCTTCTCAACAGGGGCTTTGACCTTCTTGATGGCTCTTCCAACAATTGCCTTGGTTTATATCGTTCGTTTGGCTGGTTCTTCAATCGGCTTGCCAGATTCATTCCCTATCTTGGGTGCTGGAGATTGGCGTTCGTATGTTTTACCAGCAGTTATCCTTGGTTTGTTGGGTGCTCCTGGTACAGCTATTTGGATTCGTCGTTACATGATTGACTTGCAATCTCAAGACTTTGTTCGTTTTGCTCGTGCAAAAGGTTTGTCTGAAAAAGAAATTTCAAACAAACACATCTTTAAAAATGCCATGGTTCCACTGGTTTCAGGAATTCCTGGTGCTGTTATCGGGGTTATCGGTGGTGCAACCCTTACTGAAACAGTCTTCGCTTTCCCAGGTATGGGTAAAATGTTGATTGACTCTGTAAAAGCATCTAATAACTCTATGGTCGTTGGTCTTGTCTTCATCTTTACATGTATTTCTATCTTCTCACTTCTTTTGGGAGATATTTGGATGACGATTATTGACCCACGTATTAAATTGACTGAGAAAGGAGGCAAATAATGTCTACAATCGATAAAGAAAAATTTCAGTTTGTAAAACGTGACGATTTTGCCTCTGAAGCCATTGATGCGCCAGCTTATTCATACTGGGGTTCAGTGTTTAGACAATTTATGAAGAAAAAATCAACTGTAGTCATGTTGGGAATTTTGGTAGCTATCATTTTGATGAGTTTCATCTATCCAATGTTTTCTAAGTTTGATTTCAATGATGTCAGCAAGGTAAACGACTTTAGTGCTCGTTATATCAAGCCAAATGCTGAGCATTGGTTCGGTACAGACAGTAACGGTAAATCTCTTTTTGACGGTGTCTGGTTCGGAGCTCGTAACTCTATCCTCATTTCTGTGATTGCGACAGTGATTAACTTGGTTATTGGTGTTTTTGTCGGTGGTATTTGGGGAATTTCAAAGTCAGTAGACCGTGTGATGATGGAAGTTTATAACGTCATCTCAAACATCCCATCTCTTTTGATTGTCATTGTCTTGACTTACTCAATCGGAGCTGGATTCTGGAATCTGATTTTTGCTATGAGTGTGACAACATGGATTGGAATTGCCTTCATGATCCGTGTGCAAATCTTGCGTTATCGTGATTTGGAGTACAACTTGGCGTCACGTACTTTGGGAACACCAACCTTGAAGATTGTTGCCAAAAACATCATGCCTCAATTGGTATCTGTTATTGTGACAACCATGACTCAAATGCTTCCAAGCTTTATCTCATACGAAGCCTTCTTGTCTTTCTTCGGTCTTGGATTACCAATTACCGTGCCAAGTTTGGGTCGTTTGATTTCAGATTATTCACAAAACGTAACAACCAATGCTTACTTGTTCTGGATTCCATTGACAACTCTTGTCTTGGTATCCTTGTCCCTTTTCGTAGTTGGTCAAAACTTAGCGGATGCTAGTGATCCACGTACACATAGATAGGAGTAGAAATGACAAAAGAAAAAAATGTAATTTTGACTGCTCGCGATATTGTCGTGGAATTTGACGTTCGTGACAAAGTATTGACAGCCATTCGCGGCGTTTCCCTTGAACTAGTTGAAGGTGAAGTGTTGGCCTTGGTAGGTGAGTCAGGATCAGGAAAATCTGTTTTGACAAAGACCTTCACAGGTATGCTTGAAGAAAATGGTCGCATTGCCCAAGGAAGTATTGACTACCGTGGTCAAGATTTGACAGCCTTATCTTCTCACAAGGATTGGGAACAAATTCGTGGGGCTAAGATTGCGACTATCTTCCAAGATCCAATGACTAGTTTGGACCCAATTAAAACAATTGGTAGTCAGATTACAGAAGTTATTGTAAAACATCAAGGAAAAACAGCCAAAGAAGCGAAAGAATTAGCTATTGACTACATGAATAAGGTTGGGATTCCAGATGCAGATAGACGTTTTGATGAATACCCATTTCAATATTCTGGAGGGATGCGTCAACGTATCGTTATTGCGATTGCCCTTGCCTGCCGACCTGATGTCTTGATCTGTGATGAGCCAACAACTGCCTTGGATGTGACCATCCAAGCTCAGATTATTGATTTGCTCAAATCATTACAAAACGAGTATCATTTCACAACAATCTTTATCACTCACGACCTTGGTGTGGTGGCAAGTATTGCGGATAAGGTAGCGGTGATGTATGCAGGAGAAATCGTTGAGTATGGAACTGTTGAGGAAGTCTTCTATGACCCTCGCCATCCATATACATGGAGTCTCTTGTCTAGCTTGCCTCAGCTTGCTGATGATAAAGGGGATCTTTACTCAATCCCAGGAACACCTCCGTCACTTTATACTGACCTGAAAGGGGATGCCTTTGCCTTGCGTTCTGACTATGCAATGCAGATTGACTTCGAACAAAAAGCTCCTCAATTCTCAGTATCAGAGACACATTGGGCTAAAACTTGGCTACTTCATGAGGATGCTCCAAAAGTAGAAAAACCAGCTGTGATTGCAAATCTCCATGATAAGATCCGTGAAAAAATGGGATTTGCCCATCTGGCTGACTAGGAGGAAGGAAATGTCTGAAAAATTAGTAGAAATCAAAGATTTAGAAATTTCCTTCGGTGAAGGAAGTAAGAAGTTTGTCGCGGTTAAAAATGCCAACTTCTTTATCAACAAGGGAGAAACTTTTTCGCTTGTAGGTGAGTCAGGTAGTGGGAAAACCACTATTGGTCGTGCCATCATTGGTCTAAATGACACAAGTAATGGAGATATCATTTTTGATGGTCAAAAGATTAATGGTAAGAAATCGCGTGAACAAGCTGCGGAATTGATTCGTCGGATACAGATGATTTTCCAAGACCCTGCCGCAAGTTTGAATGAACGTGCGACTGTTGATTATATTATTTCTGAAGGTCTTTACAATCACCATCTGTTTAAGGATGAGGAAGAACGTAAAGAGAAAGTTAAAAATATTATCCGTGAAGTGGGGCTTCTTGCTGAGCACTTGACTCGTTACCCTCATGAGTTCTCAGGTGGTCAACGTCAACGTATCGGTATTGCTCGCGCCTTGGTCATGCAACCAGACTTTGTTATTGCGGATGAGCCAATTTCAGCCTTGGACGTTTCTGTGCGTGCCCAAGTCTTGAACTTGCTCAAAAAATTCCAAAAAGAACTTGGCTTGACCTATCTCTTTATCGCCCATGACTTGTCGGTTGTTCGCTTTATTTCAGATCGTATCGCGGTTATTTACAAGGGTGTTATTGTAGAGGTTGCAGAAACAGAAGAATTGTTTAACAATCCAATTCATCCATATACTCAGGCCTTGCTTTCAGCGGTTCCAATTCCAGATCCAATCTTGGAATGTAAGAAGGTCTTGAAGGTTTACGACCCAAGTCAACACGACTATGAGACTGATAAACCATCCATGGTTGAAATCCGTCCAGGTCACTATGTTTGGGCTAACCAAGCCGAATTAGCGCGTTACCAACAAGGGTTAAACTAATAATGGTTTTATAATTTCCATGTCAATTTTTATGGAAATTATAAACCTTTTTTATATCCTTAAAAGATAAAAATTTTAAAATGATAAAAACGCATAATATCAGATGTAGGTATGAACTGCACCCCAAAAGTTAGACAGAAAAATCTAACTTTTGGGGTATTTTTATTATGAAATTAACTTATGATGATAAAGTTCAGATCTATGAACTTAGAAAACAAGGATATAGCTTAGAGAAGCTTTCAAATAAATTTGGGATAAATAATTCTAATATTAGGTACATGATTAAATTGATTGATCGTTACGGAATAGAGTTCGTCAAAAAAGGAAAAAATCGTTACTATTCTCCTGATTTAAAACAAGAAATGATTCATAAAGTCTTACATGAAGGCTGGACTAAAGATAGAGTTTCTCTTGAATACGGCCTCCCAAGTCGTACGATACTTCTTAACTGGCTAGCACAATACAGGAAAAACGGGTATACAATTGTTGAGAAAACAAGAGGGAGAGTACCTAAAATGGGACGTAAGCCAAAAACGAGACCTGAAGAGAGGACAGAATTAGAACGTCTTCAAGCAGAAAATGAGTACCTGAGAGCGGAGAATGCTATCCTAAAAAAGTTAAGAGAACTCCGATTGAAGGAGGAAAAAGAGAAAGAAGAAAGACAGAAATTGTTCAAGAATTAATGACTGAGTTTTCGTTAGATATTCTTCTAAAAGCCATTAAACTAGCTCGTTCGACCTACTACTATCACTTGAAACAGCTAGATAAACCAGATAAGGACCAAGAGCTTAAAGCTGAAATTCAATCCATTTTTATCGAACACAAGGGAAATTATGGTTATCGTCGGATTCATTTAGAACTAAGAAATCGTGGTTATCTGGTAAATCATAAAAGAGTTCAACGCTTGATGAAAGTACTCAATTTACAAGCTAAAATGCGACAGAAACGAAAATATTCTTCTCATAAAGGAGATGTTGGCAAAAAGGCAGAGAATCTCATTCAACGTCAATTTGAAGGCTCTAAAACAATGGAAAAGTGCTACACAGATGTGACAGAATTTGCCATTCCAGCAAGTACTCAAAAGCTTTACTTATCACCAGTTTTAGATGGTTTCAACAGCGAAATTATCGCCTATAATCTTTCAACTTCACCCAACTTAGAACAAGTACGAACAATGTTGGAACAGGCATTCACAGAGAAGCACTATGAGAATACGATTCTCCATAGTGACCAAGGCTGGCAATATCAACACGATTCTTATCATCGCTTCCTAGAGAGTAAGGGAATTCAAGCATCCATGTCACGTAAAGGTAACAGCCCAGACAACGGTATGATGGAGTCCTTCTTTGGGATTCTGAAATCGGAAATGTTTTACGGTTATGAGAAGTCGTTTCAGTCGCTTAAGCAATTGGAACAAGCTATTGTAGACTATATTGATTACTACAACAATAAACGAATTAAGGTAAAACTAAAAGGACTTAGCCCTGTACAATACAGAACTAAATCCTTCGGATAAATTAATTGTCTAACTTTTGGGGGTCAGTACAGTAGCTTGATATTATGCGTTTTTATTATGTAAAGATTTGATAAATTTCTCCTAATACTCTTTGATTTTCATTGAGTATAAGATTGAGTTTTTGTATAGCTTCAAACTTATGGATAGAGAAATTTAGAAATGGGAGTATGTTAGATTAGTGAAGTGAATATCAAATTCTAATAAGTTACTATCAATTGCTTATAATCACCTTATTTGATAATCCGTATCTGTTTCAAAGTATTATAAAATCGTTTATCTCATATTTTTTTATTTAAAATTGACCAATAACAACTGTACTAGTTTTATCCAATGAAATTGACGAGATCGCGTCTAATAGTTCATTATAGTAGAATCCGTTTTTCAAATCTGTTTTAGTAGCTAGAGCGAACACTTCTAGCGTATATCGATGATCTTTATCAGGAGGAGTTGGTCCAACAAACATAGAATCGATTTCAGAAAAATCAGTTTCCAATAGAGGACTTGCGAAACTATTTTTCCCTTGCGTAATAGAATCTTTATAATCTAGACTGTAATTTTCAGGAATAATGACTGTATTATTTTTAACTTCTATATCCGTAGCAAGCCAATGAATCCAAGGGAATGAACAAACTGGAATCGCATCATAATCAATTAAAGTAATAGCTATGTATTTTGTCCCTTCTGGTAATTCGCTAATTTCAAAGGGGAAAGATCGTATAGGATTCCCCTTAATAATGTCGGTACAATCTGCTTCTTTTCCAAATCGTTTAGGCAATAAGTTCTGGTTAAAAGGTATATTAATTTTCATCATATTGCTCCTTTCATGTAATCGAATAAATTATTCTTGATTCTATGATATAATAAATACTAACTTTTTAAAATTTGGAAAAAGTTAATAATTCATTAAATATTATTTTAGGAAGGAGAGGAGATAATGAATTTAGATTGGTATTATACATTCTTAGTATTATCAAAACACCTCAATTATCATAGAGCAAGCGAAGAATTATTTTTAACGGAACCAACACTTCACCAGCAAATAAAAAAACTCGAAAAACACTTACAAGTAAATTTATTTGAAACAGTTGGAAGAAATTTAACTTTAACTCCAACAGGACGAGAATTTATCCCTATAGTAAAAAAAATAATTACAACGTATGAAGATGGAATTAAAAAAATACAATTAAAAAATAAAAAGTTGGAAACTCATTTAAACATTGCAGTTTCACCTTACATAGCTACCTATCTGTTACCGAAATTTCTTCCAGAATTTTTTGAAGAACAACCATCTGTAGGTATTTCAATTACAGTTTTACAAAATGATATCGCTCGAGAAATTGAAAATAATCAATTTGATATTGGGATAGCTAGGGAAGAACCCTATACTACAAAGATTAATTCAGAAAAAATTTGTGAGGGTAAAATTGCTCTTTTTTATCCCAAAAATGATTCTCAACTAACTGAGGTGGAGTTATTTCAAAAATATAAGATTTTATCAGATAATCATCCTGTTTATTGGAATAAAGTAAAACAAGAAATTTCTGAAATTGTTCCGGAATCTCAATTTGTTTCTATAAAGGATATAGCAGTGACTGAGAAATTGATTGAAATGGGACAAGGAATATCTTATCTTCCTCTATACCTTAAAATGACTTTAAATCCTAATATTGCTACTCGAATACCAGAAGAAATTTCTATTCCACTATCCTTTACTTACATAATGACTAGAAAAAATTCGGAAGCTATTGAACTTTTCAAAAATAAATTTAAGGAATTTATTGTTTTTGAACAAAATAAAGTAAATTTTTGACTCTTAAAAAGATGACTTGTGTATCTAGAAACTAGTTAGTATTAATGTATAAAATTGAAATTTCGCATCATACTTTCTGAGTTTAGACGGACTTTGTTATTAGTTTGAAACAGAGATAGAAAAACTCTGAAAGAATTTTCGAAAAATTTTAAAAAATTCTGAAATATTCTTGACAGCTGATAAAAAAGGTGGTAAGATAGGAAACATCAAAAAAGAAAGCAGAAAAAGAAATGAATAAAAGACAAGCTGTAACGATGAATCAAAACTTTTACTTTAGCTACTTTAGATAGTGTTTGTAGACATGTCACCATGGATACAAACAGTTCAAGCAATTTGTTTGTATCTATGTGGCTAAGATTTTTGATTGTGGTCCATATAGATGAATATCTAAATGGACTAGCAAAGTTATAACTTGTTAGATTATTTCAAGCATCCGTTTAGATAGTATCTAGGCGGTTTTTTGTTTTATCTTTTCTGAGAAGGAGTTTCATTATGAAAGTTGTTCGAAAATTACTAGCCCCTCTCTTGGTAGTGGGTATCCTCTTGACCTCTCTGATCAGTTTGCATCAGTTGAAGGCAGATAAGAAAAAAGATGTTTTTCGTATCGGTATTTCGCAATTTATTACCCACCAGTCCCTAGACGCTACTAGAGAAGGCTTTGTGGATGAGCTGGCTAAACAAGGCTATGTGGAGGGGAAAAATATTGAGATTGATCTGCAAAATGCACAAGGAGAACAAAGAAATCTAAAAACTATTTCCCAGCAGCTAGCAGAATCCAGTGATGTCGTTCTAGCCATCGCAACGCCTTCTGCTCAGAGCCTGGCCAATACAACGCAAACGACACCGGTTGTCTTTTCAGCTGTAACAGATCCTGTCAGCGCCAAGTTGGTTGAGTCAAGAGAACACCCTGGGGGCAATGTGACTGGGACAAGCGACCAGTCATCAGATGCCATTTCAACCCAAATCAATTTGATAAAGAAAGTTCTACCAAAGGCTAAAACGATTGGAATCCTCTATACTCAGAGCGAGCCAAACTCAGTTGTCCAAAAGGATGAAGCTAAGCGCCTTCTGGAAGAAAAAGGCTTTACCGTTGTTGAAAAAACAATCTTGGACAGTAACAACGTTAAGGCGGCAGCAGAGAGCTTGATGACAGAGGTGGATATGGTTTTTGTACCAACGGACAATATCATTTCGTCAACCATGGAAACAGTCAAGCAGGTTTCTATTAAACACAAGGTTCCAGTATTTGGTGGTTCAACAGAAATGATAGCTGTTGGTGGCTTGTATAACTACGGAACTAATTATGAAGAATTGGGACGTCAGACAGCACGAATGCTGGTTCGTGTCTTAAAAGGTGAGAAGCCAGAAAATATAGCAGTTGAGTTGCCTGAAAAACTGGAATTGCATACCAATCAAGAAATGGCAGATGCATTGGGAATTGATATTAGTAAGTTAGAAGGCAAGGAATAAGGAGGTTTAAGATGAATTTTGTATTATCTAGTTTATCAGAAGGTTTGTTATGGTCGATTATGGCTATTGGGGTCTACTTGACTTTCCGTATTTTGGATATTGCGGATATGACAGCTGAGGGAGCCTTTCCTTTGGGGGCGGCTGTCGTTGTATCACAGATACAGGCAGGGACAAATCCTTGGATTGCGACTTTACTTGCTTTGCTGGCAGGTATGGTAGCAGGTCTTGTATCAGGAATGCTCCACACCAAGATGAAAATTCCAGCTCTCTTGACAGGGATTGTGACCTTGACAGGGCTTTATTCGATCAATATTAAAATCATGGGTAGCGTGCCCAATCTTTCCTTGGGAGATTCTGCAACCGTCTTTAAACAATTAGCGAACTTTGGTCTGACAAATGAAGAAGCTGTTTTCTCACTCAGCTTAGCCTGTCTCTTACTTGTTTGTTTGGTCTTGACCCTTTTGATGAAAACGGAGATTGGTTTGGTCTTGCGTTCGACTGGGGATAATATTCCGATGAGTGAGGCAAATGGGGTCAATGTAGACACCATGAAGATTGTTGGTTACATGATTTCAAACGGCTTGATTGCCCTATGTGGTTCCTTGTTTGCCCAAAATGATGGATTTTCAGATGTGACTTCTGGGACAGGAACCATTGTTGTTGGTTTGAGTGCCGTGATTATTGCGGAAGTCTTGATACATGATTTGACCATTGGAGGTCGTTTGTTATCCATCGGAATCGGTGCTATTGTATACCGTTTGATTATTTTAAATATCTATGAAATTCCAAATCTAGATCAAAACCTAGTTCGTCTCTTTAATGCAATCTTGCTTGCCTTGGTTTTATTTGCACCAGAATTGCAAAAGAGATTAAAGATTCGTGGTTTGAAACTGAGAAATGAATAGGAGGAGAAAGTTATGGCAAGTTTATTAACACTTGAAAATATCCACAAGACATTTGAAGCAGGGACGGTCAATGAGAACCATGTCCTCAAAGGATTAGATTTAGAAGTTGAAGAGGGAGATTTTATCTCTGTAATCGGTGGAAATGGAGCAGGCAAATCCACTTTGATGAATATATTAGCTGGCAATCTACCGGTGGACGAAGGGGATCTTTTATTGGCAGGGAAATCCATTAAAAATCTGAGTGTCAGAAAGAGAGCCAAGGATATTGCCCGTGTTTTTCAGGATCCTAAGATGGGAACAGCTTCTCGTTTGACGATTGAGGAGAATATGGCTATTGCCTTGAGACGCGGGCAGAAGAGAGGGCTTGGTTGGGGCGTGAAGGAGAAGGATAGAATCCAGTTCCAAGAAGCCTTGAAAGAGTTGAATATCGGTCTTGAAAATCGCTTGAAAGTGGATACCCAACACCTTTCGGGAGGACAAAGACAGGCCTTGACCCTAGTCATGGCAGCTCTGGTGAAACCTAAACTTTTGCTTTTGGATGAACATACTGCGGCACTTGATCCAAAAACTAGTCAAATGGTGATGGATTTGACGCAAAAGATTGTGAAACATCATCAGTTGACGACTTTGATGATTACCCACGATATGAATCATGCGATTGAGTACGGCAATCGTCTCATTATGCTCTATCAAGGCAAGATAGTGGTGGATGTCAAAGGAGAAGAGAAGAAGCATCTGACAGTTGAAGACCTCATGCATCTCTTCCAGAAAAATAGTGGCCAAAGTCTGGTCAGTGATGAATTAGTGTTGGGATAAAGAAAAAGGCTGAAATCTAGTGTTTCAGTCTTTTATTAGTACAAATGGATAGGTAGAAATATGAAATTAATACTCTTCGAAGATCTCTTCAAACCGTGTCAGCTCTATCTGTAACCTCAAAACAGTGTTTTGAGTAACCTGCGGCTAGCTTCCTAGTTTGCTCTTTGATTTTCATTGAGTATAAACTCAGTAAGGAGCTCTCTTTTGCAGAAAAGCAGGGTTCTTTTTGCTGTTTATTCCCTCCTTGAAAGCGTAAAACAAACTAGTCAGGGTGGCTAGTTTATGGTATAATGAAAGGGACTCAAAAAGAAACAGGAGAAAAATGATGGATTTACTTTTAGCAATTGTATTGATTGTGCTAGCTTTTCTAGGAGGAGCTCTTGGAGGAATGTACTTGGTTCGTAAGCAAATCGAAAAAGAATTCGCTGACAACCCACGTTTGAATGCTGAAGCAGTTCGTACTCTTTTGAGTGCAAATGGTCAAAAACCAAGCGAAGCTAAGGTACAACAAGTTTACCACCAAATCATCCGCCAACAAAAGGCAGCCCTTGCTAACAATAAAAAGAAAAAATAAATAAGGAAAAGTCTGGGATGAAAGTTCCAGACTTCTCACTATGTTGGCTAAGGGTTTAGGGATGAGACTTTTTCCTTGCATTCTATTGATATTTGATTATGATTAAGAGAGATAGTTGTTGATTAGGCTGTCATTCAGTTCATAAGGATCAATAATCATAATGAACTATCAATCAGAAAAAAGACTAGAAAGAAGACTGTATGGATAATCAACCAATTGGTTTTTTGGATTCGGGTGTCGGGGGCTTGACCGTTGTGCGCGAGCTCATGCGCCAGCTTCCCCATGAAGAAATCGTCTATATTGGAGATTCGGCGCGGGCGCCTTATGGTCCCCGTCCTGCTGAGCAAATTCGTGAATATACCTGGCAGTTGGTCAACTTTCTCTTGACCAAGGATGTCAAAATGATTGTCATTGCTTGTAATACTGCGACTGCGGTCGTCTGGGAAGAAATCAAGGCTCAACTAGATATTCCTGTCTTGGGTGTAATTTTGCCAGGAGCTTCGGCAGCTATCAAGTCCAGCCAAGGTGGGAAAATCGGAGTGATTGGAACACCCATGACGGTACAATCAGACATCTACCGTCAGAAAATTCATGATTTGGATCCGGACTTACAGGTGGAGAGTTTGGCCTGTCCCAAGTTTGCTCCCTTAGTGGAGTCTGGTGCCCTGTCAACCAGTGTCACCAAGAAAGTGGTCTATGAAACCCTGCGTCCCTTGGTTGGAAAGGTGGATAGCCTGATTTTGGGTTGTACCCATTATCCACTGCTCAGACCTATTATTCAAAATGTCATGGGACCGAATGTCAAACTCATTGATAGTGGGGCAGAGTGCGTACGGGATATCTCAGTCTTACTTAATTATTTTGAAATCAATCGTGGTCGCGATGCTGGACCACTTCATCACCGTTTTTACACAACAGCCAGCAGCCAAAGTTTTGCACAAATTGGTGAAGAATGGCTGGAAAAAGAGATTCATGTGGAGCATGTAGAATTATGACAAATAAAATTTATGAATACAAGGATGAACAGGACTGGTATGTCGGGTCCTATGGTATTTTTGGTGGCGTCCGGACGTTGACGGATGATGACTTGGATTTTCCTCTATTGGAGTTTGCCCAAAGATTTCGAGATGAGGATCGAGGTTTTCCTGTTTCTGTTACTGTTTTACGCTATGGTTCTCTCTACCGTTTATTGTCTTTTGTGGTAGATATCCTCAACCAAGAAATGGGACGAAATGTGGAAGTCATCCAACGTCAGGGGGTTTTTCTCTTAGTTGAAAATGGGCAACTCCTGCATGTAGAATTGCCTAAAGAAGGTGTTGATGTAGAATCCTTCTTTGAGACAAACAAGGTCAGAGAAACCTTATTGATTGCGACACGTAACGAGGGCAAGACCAAGGAATTCCGAGCTATCTTTGACAAGCTAGGCTACGATGTGGAAAATCTTAATGACTATCCTGACTTGCCTGAAGTAGCTGAAACAGGCATGACCTTTGAAGAAAATGCCCGTCTCAAGGCAGAAACTATTTCTCAATTAACGGGCAAGATGGTTTTGGCAGATGACTCTGGTCTCAAAGTTGATGTCCTTGGTGGCTTGCCAGGTGTCTGGTCAGCTCGTTTCGCAGGAGTGGGAGCTACTGACCGTGAAAACAATGCCAAACTCTTGCACGAATTGGCCATGGTCTTTGAACTCAAGGACCGCTCGGCTCAATTCCATACAACCCTAGTCGTAGCCAGTCCAAACAAGGAAAGCTTGGTTGTTGAAGCAGACTGGCCAGGCTACATTAACTTTGAACTTAAAGGTGAAAATGGCTTTGGCTATGACCCTCTCTTCCTTGTAGGAGAGACAGGCAAGTCCTCAGCTGAATTAACCCTTGAAGAAAAAAATAGTCAATCTCACCGTGCCTTAGCCGTTAAGAAACTTTTGGAGGTATTTCCATCATGGCAAAGCAAACCATCATTGTAATGAGCGATTCCCATGGCGATAGCTTGATTGTGGAAGAAATCCGTGATCGCTATGTGGGCAAAGTTGATGCCGTTTTTCATAATGGCGATTCTGAACTGCGTCCTGATTCTCCCCTTTGGGAAGGCATCCGTGTTGTTAAAGGGAACATGGACTTCTACGCCGGCTACCCAGAACGTTTGGTGACTGAGCTTGGTTCGACCAAGATTATCCAAACCCATGGTCACTTGTTTGACATCAATTTCAATTTTCAAAAGTTGGACTACTGGGCTCAGGAGGAAGAGGCTGATATCTGCCTCTATGGTCACTTGCATGTGCCAAGCGCTTGGATGGAAGGAAAGACCCTCTTTCTAAATCCAGGTTCCATCAGTCAACCACGTGGGACCATCAGAGAATGTCTTTATGCTCGTGTGGAGATTGATGATAGTTATTTTAAAGTGGACTTTTTGACACGAGACCATGAGGTGTATCCGGGCTTGTCCAAGGAGTTTAGCCGATGATTGCCAAGGAGTTTGAGACTTTCTTGTTGGGGCAAGAAGAAACTTTTTTGACTCCTGCTAAAAATCTAGCTGTGTTGATTGATACTCACAATGCGGATCATGCGACCCTCTTGCTCAGTCAGATGACCTATACCCGTGTTCCCGTTGTGACAGATGAAAAACAGTTTGTTGGGACGATTGGGCTCAGAGATATTATGGCTTATCAGATGGAGCATGACTTGAGTCAAGAAATCATGGCAGATACGGATATCGTTCATATGACCAAAACGGACGTAGAGGTTGTTTCGCCTGATTTTACCATTACGGAGGTCTTGCACAAGCTGGTAGATGAGTCCTTCTTGCCGGTTGTGGATGCGTCTGGTATTTTCCAAGGAATTATTACGCGCAAGTCTATCCTCAAGGCAGTCAATGCCCTCTTGCATGACTTTAGTAAGGAATATGAGATTCGATGCAAATGAGAGACAGGATTTCAGCCTTTTTAGAGGAAAAGCAGGGTCTGTCTGCCAATTCCAAGCAGTCCTATAAGTATGATTTGGAGCAATTTTTAGACATTGTGGGCGAGCGGATTTCTGAGACCAGTCTCAAGATTTATCAAGCCCAACTAGCCAGTCTAAAAATCAGCGCTCAGAAGCGAAAGATTTCGGCCTGTAACCAATTTCTCTACTTTCTCTATCAAAAAGGAGAAGTGGATAGCTTTTATCGTTTGGAATTAGCCAAACAAGCTGAAAAGAAGACCGCAAAACCAGAACTGTTAAACCTAGACTCTTTTTGGCAGGAAAGTAATTATCCAGAGGGGCGTTTACTGGCTCTACTTATCTTGGAAATGGGGCTCTTGCCGAGTGAGATTTTAGCTCTCAAGGTTGCGGACATCAATCTGGACTTTCAGGTGTTGCGAATCAAGAAGGCTTCCCAACAGAGAATTGTCACCATTCCTACGACCTTACTTTCAGAATTGGAACCCTTGATGGGCCAGACCTATCTCTTTGAAAGGGGAGGGAAAGCCTATTCTCGTCAGTGGGCCTTTCGTCAGCTAGAATCCTTTGTCAAGGAGAAAGGGTTCCCAACCTTATCAGCCCAGGCCTTGCGGGAACAGTTCATTCTAAGACAAATAGAAAACAAGGTCGATTTGTACGAAATTGCAAAAAAATTAGGATTAAAAACAGTCCTGACCTTAGAAAAATATAGATAATGGATATTAAATTAAAAGATTTTGAAGGGCCCTTGGACTTGCTTTTGCACCTGGTTTCTAAGTACCAGATGGATATCTATGATGTGCCCATCACGGAAGTCATCGAGCAGTATCTAGCCTATGTCTCAACCCTGCAGGCCATGCGTCTGGAAGTGACGGGCGAGTACATGGTCATGGCCAGTCAGCTCATGCTGATCAAGAGCCGCAAGCTTCTTCCGAAGGTGGCAGAAGTGACAGACTTGGAGGATGACCTAGAGCAGGATCTTCTCTCTCAAATCGAAGAATACCGCAAGTTCAAGCTCTTGGGTGAGCATTTGGAAGCCAAGCACCAAGATCGGGCCCGGTATTATTCTAAAGCACCGACAGAGTTGATTTACGAAGATGCGGAGCTTGTGCATGACAAGACGACCATTGACCTCTTTTTGGCTTTTTCAAATATCCTATCCAAGAAAAAAGAGGAGTTTGCACAGAATCACACGACTATCTTGCGGGATGAGTATAAGATTGAAGACATGATGGTCATCGTAAAAGACTCCTTGGTTGGACGAGATCAGTTGCGCTTGCAGGATTTGTTCAAGGAAGCCCAGAATGTCCAAGAGGTCATTACCCTCTTTTTGGCAACCTTGGAGTTAATCAAAACCCAGGAGCTAGTCCTAGTGCAAGAGGAGAGTTTCGGAGATATCTATCTCATGGAAAAGAAGGGAGAAAGTCAAGTGGCACAAAGCTAAACTTGATAGAGAGGAAAGATGAGTACTTTAGCAAAAATAGAAGCGCTCTTGTTTGTAGCGGGTGAAGATGGGATTAGGGTCCGCCAGTTAGCTGAACTCCTCTCTCTACCACCGACAGGTATCCAACAGAGTTTAGAAAAATTAGCCCAGAAGTATGAAAAGGACCCAGATTCCAGTTTGGCCCTGATTGAGACAGGGGGAGCTTATAGATTGGTGACCAAGCCTCAATTTGCAGAGATTTTGAAGGAATACTCTAAGGCACCTATCAACCAGAGTTTATCTCGGGCTGCCCTTGAGACCTTGTCCATCATTGCCTACAAACAGCCCATCACACGGATAGAGATTGATGCCATTCGTGGGGTCAACTCGAGTGGGGCCTTGGCAAAGTTGCAGGCCTTTGACCTGATACGAGAAGACGGGAAAAAAGAAGTGTTGGGTCGCCCCAACCTCTATGTGACTACGGATTATTTCCTAGATTACATGGGGATTAACCATTTGGAAGAATTACCAGTGATTGATGAGCTTGAAATTCAAGCCCAAGAAAGCCAATTATTTGGTGAAAGGATAGAAGAAGATGAGAATCAATAAGTATATTGCCCACGCAGGTGTGGCCAGTAGGAGAAAAGCAGAAGAGCTGATCAAGCAAGGCTTGGTGACGGTTAACGGCCAAGTGGTACGTGAACTAGCAACCACTATCAAGTCAGGCGACAAGGTCGAAGTGGAAGGTCAACCTATCTACAACGAAGAAAAGGTCTATTATCTGCTTAACAAACCACGCGGTGTCATTTCCAGTGTGACAGATGACAAGGGGCGCAAGACTGTTGTCGACCTCTTGCCCAATGTCAAAGAGCGTATTTACCCAGTTGGTCGTTTGGACTGGGATACATCAGGAGTCTTGATTTTGACCAATGATGGGGATTTTACGGATGAAATGATTCACCCTCGTAATGAGATTGACAAGGTTTATGTTGCGCGTGTTAAAGGTGTGGCCAATAAGGACAATCTCCGTCCCTTGACCCGCGGCCTTGAAATTGATGGCAAGAAAACCAAGCCAGCTGTTTATGAAATTCTCAAAGTGGACCCAGTTAAAAATCGCTCAGTAGTACAGTTGACCATCCATGAAGGGCGTAACCATCAGGTTAAAAAAATGTTTGAAGCTGTTGGTCTTCAAGTGGACAAGTTGTCGCGTACACGTTTTGGGCACCTAGATTTGACAGGTCTCCGTCCAGGTGAATCCCGTCGTCTGAATAAAAAAGAAATCAGCCAACTACACACCATGGCTGTAACCAAGAAATAATGAAACGAATCTTAATAGCGCCTGTGCGCTTTTACCAACGTTTTATCTCGCCAGCCTTTCCACCCTCTTGTCGCTTTGAGCCGACTTGTTCAAATTACATGATTCAGGCTATTGAAAAACATGGCTTCAAGGGTGTCTTGATGGGGGTGGCTCGAATTTTACGTTGCCATCCCTGGTCGAAAACAGGCAAGGACCCCGTCCCGGACCACTTTTCCCTCAAACGAAATCAAGAAGGGGAATGAGGTTGGGCAAACAGATTTCAAAATGATAAAAACGCATCCTATCAGGTTTGAGTGTATTTGATAGGATGCGTTTTAGAATGTCAAAATTTTACTTAAATTGAGTTTGAAGTAGCTTATTTCAAGGCTTTTTGTGCGTCTTCAATCATGAGTTTTGTTGATTCGAGTCCGCCTCCACTTAGATACCAGAGGTCTGGTGTGAGTTGGATAATTTTACCATTTTTAGCGGCAGGAGTTTCAGCGATGAGGGCATTTTCTAGGACGCCATCGTTGCTTGAGTTGTCACCACCGATGGCAAGGGTGCGGTTGATGACAAAGAGGATGTCAGGATTGATTTCTTTGACACTTTCAAAGCTGACTTCTTGTCCGTGGCGAGAATCTTCAAATTGAGTATCGGTTGGCTTGAATTTCAAGGTTTGGTACAAGAAAGAGAAACGAGATTGGGCACCAAAGGCAGCCATTTTTCCTTCGTTGAGGAGAATAGCGAGGGCTTTTTTGTCAGAACCTTCATTTTTAGTTGCGACTTCTTGGATGCTCTTGTCTAGCTTAGCTAATTCTTCTTTGGCTTTCTGTGTACCAGTTTCACCAAAGGCGCTTGCTAAGGATTCGATATTAGTCTTGGTAGAAGTCCAGTAGTCATCTTTGCCTGCTTGGAAGAGAACAGTCGGAGCGATTTCGTTGAACTTATCTACGAATTTTTGGGTACGTGGTGAAGCGATAATTAGGTCTGGTTCAAGAGCAGCAAGGGCTTCTAGGTCTGGCTCAACCATAGAACCAACATTTTTAACTTTTCCAGCTAGGTCTTTAAGATAAGTCGGAACAGTTTTTGTAGGCATTCCGACGATATTCTTTTCAAAACCTAAAGCGCGAATAGTATCCGCAGCACCGAGGTCAAAGGTCACAATCTTTTCAGGGACTTTTGAAAGTGTGACTACACCTAGTGAACTTTTAATGGTTACCTCTGTTGGAGCAGAGCTACTTGACTCCGTCTTACTAGTGCTTGAGTTTGTACTACATGCACCAAGTAGGAGCAAGAAGCTGGCCGCTAGGGCAGTGAGATAAAGTTTAAGGGATGTTTTCATGATTTCTCCTTTTTAAAATGTGATAACGATGTAGGGAGTCTCTTAGTGATGTTTATTAAGAGACAGAGTTTTCTCTAACAGGGGCTCAGAATGGCTAGCTATAGATACAGATTTTTTTGCCATTGATATCAGCCAGCGTGATGGGAATCTCATAGAGTTGACTGAGAAGGTCAGCCTGCATGATTTGATTTGTGGTTCCCTTGCGAAAGACTTGGCCGTCCTTGAAGGCAACAATTTCATCCGCATACTGGCTAGCCATGTTGATATCGTGGAGGACGATGATAATGGTCTTTCCGAGTTCTTCCACTAGTCTCCGAAGAATCTGCATCATGCTGACGCTTTGCTTGATATCAAGATTGTTAAGCGGTTCGTCTAGCAAGATAAAGTCTGTATCCTGGGCCAGTACCATAGCGATAAAGACACGCTGGAGTTGTCCACCAGACAGACTATCGATGTAGCGGTCCTTTAAGTTAGTCAGTTCCAGATAGTCCAGAGTTTCTCGGATTTTTTCCCAATCTTCTGGTCTCAGTCGACCTCGGCTGTAGGGAAAACGTCCAAAACTGACCAGTTCTTCTACAGTCAATTTGGCTTGGTAATTGATCTTCTGCTTTAGGATAGTCAGTTCTTTGGCTAGTTCTTGCGAATTCCAACTCTCAATTTCACGACCTTTGATACTGAGAATTCCCTGATCCTTCTTGGTCAGTCTGCTCATGATGGAGAGGAGAGTCGATTTTCCAGCACCATTTGGACCAATGAAGGCTGTTAGTTTCTGAGGACTGATTTCAAGGGAAATACCTTGCAGAATATCCTGTTTTTGAATGGATTTGTCAATGTTTTCCAGTTTCACCGACGTGACCTCCTGTATAGTAAGATAAAGAATAAGAGACCTCCAACGCTCTCAATAATCATACTGATACGAATTTCCAAAGCAAAGACTCGTTCGATAAGGGCTTGCCCCAAGGTCAAACTAATAAATCCAATCAGAATGGCTACGATAAAGAGCAACTTATGCCGATAATCTTTGACGATTAGGTAGGTAAGATTGGCCAGCATAAAGCCGAAGAAGGCCATAGGTCCTACCAGGGCAGTGGCCGTTGAAGTTAAAAGTACGATGCCCCAGAGGAGTTCTTTCTGTTCTTTTTCAACATCGAGTCCCAATATCTGAGCTGTTTCTCTTTGCAGATGCAAGACATCCAGAATGACTGCTTTCCGAAAGAAAAAGATTGTCAAAGCAAGGATAATCAGAGAACCGATGGCTAGGATGGAAGTGTTGAGATGTTGAAAGGAAGCAAAGAGACTGTTCTGCAGTTTATCGTATTCGTTTGGATCCATCAGGACCTGAAGGAAGGTACTGATATTTCGAAAGAGACTTCCAAGGGCTAGACAGATTAGCAGGATGAAGACCAGGTCTTGTTTCATCAGTGTCTTCAAGTAGCCTTGTAAGGCAAGAAAGAAGAGGGATTGGACAAGAAGTAAAACTAGGAATTCTAAGATAGGAGACTTGTCAAGTTGCAGAAACTTGCTTTCAAAAACCAGTAGCAGAGTTTGTAGTAGGACGTAGAAGGATTCGATTCCTAAAATACTAGGCGTCAGGAAACGATTTTCCGTCAGGGTTTGAAAACTAATGGTCGAAATCCCTGTCGCGATAGCTACCAAGAGATAAACGATGATCTTTTGGGAACGTAGCTTCCAAGCAAAGGCTGACAAGTGAGTGATGGGCCAAAAGTAGAGAAGACAAGCTCCGACGGCAAGAATAATAAGAAGCCAGAAGAGCTTGGTATGTTTGCTTTTAAACTGCATCTTTTCGTCCCCCTCTCCATAGAAGTAGGATAAAGACGAGGCTACCAATGATTCCTAGTAGAAGACTGACAGACAGCTCATAGGGCCGAATCAGAACTCGGGATAGGATATCGCAGGCCAGAACTAGATTAGCACCGACCAGTGCGACCATGAGTTTGGTCTGACTTAGATTATCTCCATAGCGCTTGCGGACAAGATTGGGAACGATGACTCCGAGAAATGGCAAGCCACCCACGGTA
>JAWHFN010000005.1:0-28488 GCA_032565555.1 Streptococcus mitis
TTCAACCGCAACATACCATAGTCCGTACGGGATTCGAACCCGTGTTACCGCCGTGAAAAGGCGGTGTCTTAACCCCTTGACCAACGGACCAGAGTTGTTGTTTTCAACTCTTACTATTATACCGGCTTTTTGTTTTTTGTCAACTACTTTTTTAAACTTTTTTTATTAATTTTACAACAGCTTCAGTTCGAGCTGTATGTGGGAACATATCGACCGACTGGATATAATGAAGATCATAGACTTCTACTAAGCGTACCAAATCACGAGCCAAGGTCGAAACATTACAAGAAATATAAACCATTTTTTCTGGCACATAAGTAAAAATAGTATCTAATAACTTATCATCCAGACCTGTACGTGGTGGGTCCACAATCAGAGCATCTGCTCGGTAGCCTTCCTTGTACCAACGAGGAATAATCTCTTCTGCCGTTCCAGCTTCATAATGAGTATTGTCAAATCCCATTCTTTTCGCATTTCGCTTGGCATCTTCAATAGCTTCTGGGATAATATCCATTCCTCTAAGTGTCTTTACTTTCTTTGCAAAGGCAAATCCAATCGTTCCCACTCCACAATAAGCGTCAATCAAATGGTCTTCTTTATTAACATCCAAGGCTTTTACCGCCTCGTTATAAAGAACTTCTGTTTGTTCAGGATTTAGTTGATAGAAAGCTCGAGGAGATAGTGAAAATTCATAATCAAGAACACCTTCTTGAATACTCTCTTCTCCCCAGATAATCTCTGTCTTTTCACCATAAATCTCACTGGTTTTAGCTGTATTTGTATTCACAGCTACTGTCATAACTTCTGGGAAATCTTTAACTAAGTCTTTTACTAGTTGGGTTAAATTAAGCTGGCGGTTTGTAACAATAATAATCTGAACCTGCCCAGTCTTTCTTGCTCGTCGAACCATTATAGTTCTAACACCTAGAACTTTTCTCTCATCCGTGATTGGAATTTGGTGAAAAGTAAGTAATTCTGCTAGACGATTAGCAATCACTTGTGTTTCCTTATCTTGCACTAGGCAGTCTTTCAACTCTACCAAATAATGAGAGTTCTGTGCATATAAGCCCGCCTTGACCTGATTCTTAAATTTTCGAGTCTGAAATTGTAACTTAGCACGGTAATATTTTGGTTCCTGCATACCGATAGTTGGGCGAATTTCATAATTTTCATATCCTGCAGGGGCAAATTTTTTCAGTGCTTGGTGAAGTAAGTCCGTCTTGAACTCCAGTTGTTTATCATAATGCAGGTGCATGATTTGGCAACCTCCGCATTCATTATAAATAGTACAAGCTGGCACAACTCGGAATTTAGACTTCTTGTTGACCTTTAGTAATCTTGCTTCAACAAAGTTGCGTTTAATAGAAGTAATCTGACAATAGATATCTTCTCCTTTTAGTGCTCCAGGTACAAAAACTAAAGTTTTTTGGTAAAAGCCGATTCCCTCACCATTAATTCCCATGCGCTTGATTTTTAATGGTATTTTTTGTTTCACTTTCAGATTCATATCCCTATCTTATCACATTTTGAGTTATAATAGAACTATGAAAATCACAAAACTTGAAAAGAAAAAAAGACTCTATCTGATGGAGCTTGATAATGACGACAAATGCTACATTACTGAAGATACTATTGTTCGCTTTATGTTATCAAGAGATAAGGTGATAAGCGAAGAAGAATTGAAAGAGATTCAGGACTTTGCCCAATTTTCTTACGGTAAGAATCTAGCTCTCTACCACCTATCCTTTAAAGCACGCACTGAAAAAGAGGTTAGAGAATATCTAAAAAAATACGATATTGATGAAAACATCGTTTCTCAAGTCATTGCTAATCTTAAAGAAGATAAGTGGATTAATGATGGTCAGTACGCTTATGCTATCATCAATGCCAATCAACTTTCAGGAGACAAGGGGCCTTATGTATTGACTCAGAAATTAGCACAAAAAGGAATTTCAAAATCCACTATAGAAGAGATACTGAAAGAATTTGATTTTTCGGAAGTTGCTCAACGTGTAGCCAATAAACTATTGAAAAAATATGAAGGAAAACTTCCAGCTCGTGCCTTGCAAGAACAGATTATCCAAAACTTGACCAACAAGGGCTTCTCATACTCTGAAGCTAAAAGTGCCTTTGACGACTTGGATAGTCAAGTTGATGGAGAAACAACTCAGGAACTCATCTTCAAGGAACTTGACAAGCAATATGCTAAGTATGCTCGCAAATATGAAGGATACGAACTTAAACAGCGTTTAACCCAAGTTTTAGCACGAAAGGGCTATGATTTTTCGGATATAGCAAGCGCTCTCAGAGAATATCTTTAATATTTTCATGTAAAATTCACAGATTTTAGGCAATTTTATGGTACAATAGTAAACGATAAACTTATAAATTGTAGAAAGTTGGTTAGTTATGAAGCTTCCAAAAGAAGGCGACTTTATTACAATTCAAAGTTATAAGCATGATGGGAGTCTCCACCGAACTTGGCGAGACACCATGGTACTAAAAACAACAGAAAACGCCATTATTGGTGTCAACGATCATACACTTGTTACCGAAAGTGATGGTCGTCGTTGGGTCACTCGAGAACCGGCTATTGTTTACTTTCACAAGAAATATTGGTTTAATATAATTGCCATGATTCGTGATAATGGAATTTCCTACTATTGCAATATGGCTAGCCCCTACTATCTGGATGAAGAAGCACTGAAGTATATTGATTACGATTTGGATGTTAAAATTTTTACAGATGGGGAAAAACGTCTCTTGGACGTTGAGGAGTATGAGCGTCACAAACGCAAAATGAATTATTCTGATGACTTGGACTATATTTTAAAAGAACATGTCAAAATTCTTGTTGATTGGATTAACAATGGACGTGGGCCTTTCTCAGAAGCCTATGTAAACATTTGGTACAAGCGCTATGTAGAACTAAAGAATCGGTAAAGTTGTCAAACTAGGGTGAAAGCCCTGGTTTTTTATTTTAATACTCAATAAAAATCAAAGAGCAAACTAGGAAACTAGCCGCAGGCTGTACTTGAGTACGGCAAGGCGACGTTGACGCGGTTTGAATTTGATTTTCGAAGAGTATAAAAACCCAGCTTTGCAGCTGGGCCTATCCTTATATATCTAATTTCGTAACAGTAAATTTGATGTGGGAATAGTCTTTTTCAACATCCTTATCCAGCAGAAACGCAGTAGCGTCCTTCTTAACTTGAATCAGGTCAATATTCTGGGCTTGGGCTGCATAGACACATCCACAGTAACATTGACGGTAGATGTCATACTCTTCACACATCTCTACGGAACGTTTGTAGCCTTGATTTTTCTTGAAATCACTTGGAAGATAATGGGTTGTATAAATTTTTTGCACATCGATTCCGATGCTGTTAATGGTTTGAGAATTCTTATGAGGACTGATGGTTAAAGCCGAACCAAAATAATCAAAACCTAAATCCATAGCCACTTGCGCTGTTTTATCCAGGCGGTAGTCAAAGCAAACCTTACAACGGTCGCCACCTTCAGGCTCTTCTTCCAAACCTCGAACCAGTTTACGATATTCGTTAGGTTCATAAGGAGCTTCTAGGTATTGAACGTTATTGCCAGTCCGCTCATTGAAATCACTGACAAACTTTTTAGTAACATAGGCACGCTTATGGTATTCTGCCTTGGGATGGATATTAGAATTGGCAAAATAGATAGTCACATCTGCATACTTGGTCAAATATTCTAGGGTATAGGTACTACAAGGGGCACAGCAAACATGCATGAGAATAGTTGGACGTTGCTCATTTTTCTCCCATACTTGTACCATCTTCTGCATGACACGGTCATAATTAATCTTCTGATTGGGGTTCATCTTGCTCAGAATTTCTTCTACATCGATCATGTTCTTCTCCTTTTTTTCTAGTCTTATTTTATCATATAAGTTAGGAGAGCTCAAATCAATTTAGAAGTGAATATCATAAAAAGGAAGGGATACGTATCCCTCCTTCTGCGTTTTTATAAGTTACTTTTACATCATGCCGCCCATCATGCTTGGATCCATGGCTGGAGCTGGGGCCGCTGGTTCTGGTTTATTGGCTACGACTGCTTCTGTTGTCAAAATCAAGCTGGCTACAGATGCTGCATTTTGAAGAGCTGAACGGCTCACTTTAACTGGGTCGATGATACCTTGATCAATCATGTTGACCCACTCGCCAGTTGCTGCGTTGAAGCCTATACCAAGCTCAGCATTCTTCAAACGATCGATAACGATAGACCCTTCAAATCCTGCATTGTGGGCAATCTGACGAACAGGTTCTTCCAAGGCACGGAGAACAATATTGCGTCCTGTTGCTTCATCTCCTGTCAATTCCAAATTAGCCACGGCTGGGATAACATTTACAAGGGCTGTTCCACCACCTGCAACGATACCTTCTTCAACAGCTGCACGAGTAGCGTTGAGGGCATCTTCGATGCGGAGTTTCATTTCTTTCAACTCAGTTTCAGTTGCAGCTCCGACCTTGATGACTGCGACACCACCTGACAATTTTGCCAAGCGTTCTTGCAATTTTTCACGGTCAAATTCAGATGTTGTAGTTTCGATTTGAGACTTGATAACCGCAACACGGTGAGAAATCGCTTCAGGATTTCCAGCACCTTCTACGATAACAGTGCTATCTTTGTCCACAGTCACCCTCGCTGCTTGACCAAGTGCTTCAATTGTAGCATCTTTCAACTCAAGGCCAAGGTCTTCTGTGATAACTGTTCCGCCTGTCAAGATGGCGATATCTTCGAGCATCGCTTTGCGTCGGTCACCAAAACCAGGTGCCTTGACTGCTACCACGTTAAAGGTTCCACGAATCTTGTTCAATACAAGGGTTGGAAGAGCTTCGCCATCTACATCATCCGCAATAATCAAGAGTGGACGATTGCTTTGGAGAATGCTTTCGAGGAGTGGCAAGATTTCTTGGATATTTGAAATCTTCTTGTCTGTAATCAAGATGTATGGATTTTCAAGATCAGCCACCATTTTTTCGCTATCTGTCACCATGTACTGTGAAAGGTAACCACGGTCAAACTGCATCCCTTCCACAACTTCAAGTTCTGTTTCCATACCACGTGACTCTTCAATGGTGATGACTCCGTCTTTACCAACTTTTTCCATGGCTTCAGAGATGTACTCACCAACTTTTTCAGAACGAGAAGATACAGCAGCAACCTGAGCAATGGCTTCTTTGTTGGCAACAGGGATGGCATTATTTTTCAAGGCTTCTACTGCTGCGGCAACTGCTGTTTCAATCCCACGACGAATGCCGATTGGATTTGCGCCTGCTGTGACGTTTTTGATTCCTTCGCGGACGATCGCTTGAGTCAAAACAGTTGCAGTTGTAGTCCCGTCACCTGCGATATCATTTGTTTTTGAAGCTACTTCTGATACCAATTTGGCACCCATATTTTCGAAATGGTCTTCCAACTCGATTTCTTTGGCAATGGTCACACCGTCATTGGTAATCAAAGGTGAACCGAATGATTTTTCAAGAACGACATTCCGACCTTTTGGTCCCAAGGTTACTTTAACAGTGTCTGCAAGGATATCGACACCACGGACCATAGCTGAACGAGCATCAGATGAAAATTTAATTTCTTTTGACATACTTACTTTCTCCTTCTATTCTTCAATGATAGCCAAGATATTAGCTTCGCCAACGATGATGTACTTTTCATCGCCATCTTTGACATCAAGACCTGCATGGGCTTCAACTAAGACACGGTCGCCAGTCTTAACGCTTGGGGCAACCAAATCACCGTTCAAGGTACGAACACCTTGTCCAGTAGCTACAACTTGGGCTGTTTTTGTTTTTTCTTGGGCTGAGCCTGCGAGGACAAAACCTCCAACAGTTTGTTCTTTTTCTTCGATTTTCAAGACCACACGGTCTCCTAATGGTTTCAACATCTGCTTTCCTCCATGATAAGATAGATACTATTAGCACTCTTTACACCCGAGTGCTAATCCATAGTTCTATTGTATCACTTGGTCAGAAATAGTCAAGGAAAAAGTCTGACTTTCTCAAGATAAAAAGCCTGAGAACAACTCAGACTTTTCAATGTTTAAAATGGTAATTCTTCCTCTTCCAGGACCAAATCTGCCAAATCTTGGCCTGCATTATTTTCACGAATGGCACGTTGAGCACGACTTTCCAATAGTTGAAATCCTGTGACAAGTACTTCTGTCACGTAGTTCATCTGGCCATTTTTCTCAAAACGACGGGTACGAAGTTCTCCATCCACTGAAATGAGACTTCCTTTTGTTGCGTAGCTTGCCAAAGTTTCGGCTAGTCTGCCCCATAGGACCATATTGACAAAATCAGCTTCACGTTCACCGTTTTGGTCTTTGTAACGACGGTTGACTGCAATAGTCGCTCGAGCTACTGACTTGTCATTGTTGGTTTTGTGCAATTCTGGTGTAGACGTCAAGCGTCCGATTAAGATAACTTTATTATACATATTTTCTTCCTCCTACTTATCTATTCGTAGGAAATCAAAAAAAGTTACAGAAATTTGTAACTTTTCGAGAAAATTTTTTAGTTTTTATGAACCATGAAACCTGTCGCCTGTTGATTGGCCATTATGGTCATATCTGTAATCTGAACACGACGAGGTTGACCGGTCACATAGACTACTGTGTCTGCAATATCCTGAGCTTGCAAGGCTTCTATTCCTTGGTAAACGGACGCAGCCCGCTCTTTATCACCGTGAAAACGCACTGTAGAAAAATCTGTTTCGACAATTCCAGGCTGAATGGTCGTCACCTTGATATCCGTTGAGATGGTATCAATTCGCAGACCATCTGAAAAGGTCTTAACTGCTGCCTTGGTAGCTGAGTAAACAGCGGCACCCGCATAGGCGTAGATTCCTGCGGTTGACCCCATATTGATGATATGTCCTTGATTGGCTTTTACCATTGCTGGCAAGAAGCAGCGAGTGACTGCCATCAAGCCCTTGACATTGGTATCCAGCATGGTCAATATATCCAACTCTTCATAGTCCTGATAAGGTGCTAAACCTAGAGCCAGTCCGGCATTGTTGACCAGAATATCAATCTGACCTATCGTTTCTAGAATATCAGAGCAGACAGTCTTTACCATGGTCATATTCGTCACATCTAGTGGAAAAGCCCAAACTGTTTGATTTGGGAAAGTCTCTGCAAACTCCGACTTTAAGGTTTCTAGTCTGTCTATCCGTCGGCCTGTTAGAACGACATTCTCACCCTGCTCCAGATAAGCACGTGCAATCGCTTCACCGATTCCTGATGTCGCCCCTGTAATCACTACATTTTTTGCCATCTTATTTCCTTCTAGCTGGTCTATCAGATACTAACAACTTCTTAGGCAGTCCAGTGTTTAGCTGGATCAAATGGTGTTCCGACAATTTGGTCTTCTGATAATTCAATAACACCACGTTTTTGCGGAGCATTTGGCAGATGCAATTCACGAGGGCTACACATCATGCCAAAACTCTTTTCGCCACGAAGCTCACCTGGGAAAATAAGATTGCCTTTGGGCATCATAGCTCCTGGAAGAGCTACAATGGTTTTCAACCCCACACGCGCATTGGGTGCTCCTGCAACGATTTGTACAGTCTTGTCACTTGATACTGCAACTTGGCAGATGTTGAGGTGGTCACTATCTGGATGGGCTACCATCTCGACAATCTCACCAACAACAAACTTAGGTTCCTTGTCATTGACAATTTCTTCTGTAAAACCTTCTGCCTGCAACTCTTGGTTTAAACGTGCTACTTGCTCATCTGATAAAAAGACTTGACCTCGCTCTGCAATTTCAAACAAACTTGAAACTTCGAAAATATTCCACGCCACTGTTTCCCCATTATCTTTGAGGAAAACACGAGCTACCTTGCCTTTGCGTTCCACATCTAGTTTGGCATCTCCGCTGTTTTTCACGATGACCATAAGGACATCACCGACATGTTCTTTATTATATGTAAAAATCATTGTTTCCTTTTCTCCTATTTCAGTCCTGCTAAAAAGTCATTAATTTGTTGCTTGCTTTTACGATCGCGATTAACAAAACGACCAATTTCCTTGTCTTTTTCTAGAACAACAAGGCTAGGGATTCCATAAACATCCCAGAGTTTGGCTAAATCTATATACTGGTCTCGGTCCACTCGAATAAAGGTGAACTCAGGATTGGTCTCCTCAATTTCTGGCAAGGCAGGATAGATATAACGACAATCGCCACACCAGTCTGCCACAAAAAGGAAGACTTTCTTGCCATCTTTTTCTACTAAAGATGCCAATTCTTCTAAACTTGCTGGTTGTATCATAAGACTTCCTCCTCATAGACTAGGTCTTCATTTTCATAGACAAAGGTATAATGACGGCCATCCTCAAAAATGACGCCACCAACCAAGCTCTCTAGACTGCTTTCATAGACTTGAACATAGAGAGTCGCAATTTCCCCCATATCTGAAAAATGGTCTCGCACAATCTCTGTCAACTCTTCCTGAGTCTTCATGAGCTTACGGTCATCTGCAACTTTTTTCGTAGCAAGGGCAAGACTTCCAATACCAAGCAAAGCCAAGCCTGCCATCCACATTTTTTTAGCTTTCATACCATTCATTTTAACACAAAAAAGGCTTTAGGACAAATGAGGAAGCAGCAGAAAAGCAAGTAAAAAGCCTCTTCCTTTAAGGAAAAGGACTTCTTATACTCAATGAAAATCAAAGAGTAAACTAGGAAGCTAGCCGCAGGTTGCTCAAAACAGCGTTTTGAGGTTGTGGATGAAGCTGACGTGGTTTGAAGAGATTTTCGAAGAGTATGATTCTTATTGCCAGGCGCCTGAGTTGCCAACGTAGTAACCATCAGGTGTGTAAGTATTACGAAGCATCTTACCTGATGAAGCTAGATAATACCACTTGCCATTATCTTTGACCCAATCATTCGCTAGCATGGCACCAGAAGAACTTACATAATACCAGTCTCCCTTGTCATAAACCCAAGTGCTTGCTTTCATAGCTCCTGAAGTTGATAAATAGTACCACTTGCCTTGGTCGTAAAGCCAATCACTAGCAATCATGGCTCCTGATGATTTAAAGGCATACCAGTTGCTACCTTGATAAAGCCAAGTTTGATTGAACATGACTCCTTTATCATTCATAAAGTACCAAGTTCCCTTGTCATAAACCCAATCCTTCTGCACTAATTGACCTTGTTTTTGATAGTACCAGTTTTGGTTTGATTTTAGCCAGCTTTCTGCTTTTACAATCGGATAAAGTTCTTTGAAAGATCCTCCATCATATTTATGACTGATAGATTTTAGTTTTTCAAGTTTCAACTCGCCATTGCCATAGTCTGCCCAAGCAAAGACTTTTTGACCATTGACAGTCTCTGGTAAGGTAGCAGTGTAAGTCTTGGTTTGATAGTCCCATTTTGTATCAAGGTAGGTGTATTGATCATTTGATTCTTTAATACGGTAGTAGCCTCTCTTTCCACTATCATTATGAATATCATCCACAACTTTCGTTGACCAGGTCTTTACTTCGTTTCCGCTCTTAGCCTCGACCTTGATATCTCCTCTATAGCCATATGGAACATAGAAATTCAGGTAACGCCCTTCTATACCCATCATAGACTTGTCCTTTTCTTGACCTAGAAAATTGACTGTCTGATCTTGACCATCGAGACTAACTGTCCACTCGATTTTCTCGGTTTTTGGCAAATCCAAGACTTTGATATCCACTTCATGACCATTGTTAAACCGAAGAATCTTGCCATCTTGATACTGTACTCCACACTTAACAACCCATTCTTCTTTAAGCTCAAATGCCTGCCCTGAATGTGGAAAAGCCAGTAAAGCTAGACCAGCTAGAGACAAACCAAATAATGTGATTTTTTTCATCGTAGATCCTCCTTAGGATTTTTTATGTTAATTATATCACTATGTTTTTATTTTGCAACTCATATCCTAAATATGCAAGTAAAAAACCTCTGAGATTCTTCTCAAAGGTTCTGATTTTGCTAATTGCTGTTCTCAACCGCTGCAGTAATAAAGGCAGTGTAGAGTTCTTCTGGACGATTTGGACGACTTGAAAGTTCAGGGTGATACTGACACGCTACAAAGAATTTATTTTCTGGAATTTCCACGATTTCTACCAAACGATTATCTGGAGAAACTCCTGAAAAGACAAAGCCTGCTTCCTCAAACTGCTCACGGAAGGCATTGTTAAACTCATAACGATGACGGTGACGGCGTTGCACCACTTCTTGATTATGATAAGCAGCTGCTGCCTTAGAGCCACGTTTCAACTTAGACGGATAAAGTCCCAAGCGAAGGGTTCCCCCCATATCCTCAACATCAATCTGATCACGCATGATATCAATGATAGGGTATTTTGTTTCTGGTGCAAGTTCTGCAGAATTGGCACCTTCAAGACCCAAAACGTGACGAGCAAACTCGATACAAGTCAACTGCATTCCCAAGCAGACACCTAACATTGGAACATCCTTTTCACGCGCATAGCGGATAGCTTGTATTTTCCCTTCAGTACCACGTTGACCGAAACCACCTGGTACGATGATTCCGTCCGCATCCGACAAGAGTTCTGCTACATTCTCTGCTGTCACATCATTGGCATTGATCCAATTAATTTTAACTTCTGCGTCGTTGGCATAACCAGAGTGTTTCAAGGCTTCAACCACAGAAATGTAGGCATCTTGCAACTCAACATACTTACCAACAAGGGAAATCTTAACTTGTTTCTTAAGGTTCATGACCTTGTCCACCATAGCTGACCATTCTGTCATATCCGCTACTGGTGCGTCTAGTTTCAAATGGTCACAGACAATTTGATCCATACCTTGTGCCTGCAAGTTCAATGGAATTTGGTAAAGGTGTTCAACATCCAACGATTCGATGACAGCTTCTGGTGCCACATCACAGAACTGAGCTAGTTTGTTTTTAATTCCTTGACCAGCTGGCTCTTCAGTACGAATAACCAACATATTTGGCTGGATTCCCAAGCCACGTAATTCTTTGACAGAGTGTTGGGTTGGTTTGGTTTTCATTTCACCAGCAGCCTTGAGGTAAGGAAGCAAGGTTGTATGGATATACATGACATTATCCGCACCCACATCTGCCTTCATCTGACGAAGGGCCTCTAAGAATGGCAAGGACTCGATATCCCCAACGGTTCCACCGACCTCTGTGATAATGACATCAGAGTCAGTCGTTAGAGCGGCACGCTTAATTTTTTCTTTCAAAGCATCTGTGATATGAGGAATAACCTGAACAGTTGCCCCAAGGTATTCTCCACGGCGTTCCTTACGAAGCACTTCACTATAAATTTTACCAGTTGTCACGTTGGAATATTTGTTGAGATTGATATCGATGAAACGTTCATAGTGACCCAAGTCCAAATCTGTTTCAGCTCCGTCATCTGTCACAAAAACTTCCCCGTGCTGGTAAGGACTCATAGTTCCCGGATCAATATTGATATAAGGGTCAAATTTTTGAATGGTTACCTTGAGACCACGATTTTTCAAGAGACGGCCCAGACTTGCTGCCACAATCCCTTTCCCAATAGACGATACCACACCACCAGTTACAAAAATATATTTCGTAGACATAGATTCCTCTTTCTAAAATGCTCAAGGTCTTGTTAATTACGAGGGGACATAGAAAACAAGACCCTACTAATAAGAATAATCTGGGACGACTGCACCAGATTCACAACCAAAATACAAGAAGATAACTTCTTGAAAAAACAAAAACAGCTCCCTAAGAACTAGGGAGCCCCGACCTCTAAAAGAGGTGCCCGAACAATATGATACCTAAAAAAAGGATAATTGTCAATAGCTAATTTTTATTCCTCGATGTTTTCAGAATCATCATCTGAAAACTCGTCATCTTCTTCGTTGAGATCCACGTCTTCACCCAAGTCATCAGGAGCGATTTCGTTGATTTCTGCATCATAAGCTTCCACTTCATTTTTCTCATCATCTGGATTTTCATCATCATATGAAAGAGCTGGATCTGCTTCGTATGCATCTTCGTCTTCTGGGTCATCTGCATTGTAGTCAATAGCATCTGAATCGCCATCCATGAAGGCATTGACACGTTTTTTCTTAGCTTTTGGTGCTACTTCATCGTCGTCATTTTCTTCAAGAGCAATGATCTCTTCGTCAATTTCATCTACACCATACCATGAACGAAGCCCCCATTTGTTATCTCCAAGTGAGATGAAGCTACCGTCAAAGTTCAACTCTGTGTAGAACAAAGGCAAGGCTTCGCGGATATCGCTGTTTGATGTTCCAAGGTAATTTTGAATTTCGTTTACAAGATCGCTAAAATGCATCTCATGATCGCGACCACGAAGTTCCAAGATAGCACGCGCTACCTCAATCATAGATAGTTCACTTTTTTCTTGCCCAGCAAATACTTCTAATTCCAAAGCGTTTCTCCTCATTTATACTACTATCGCCAGAGCGAACAGACTCTGACCTCATTTTATCATTTACTCTTTATTTTACGATAATTTTGAAGAATAGTCAAAGGTTAAGGGGAAGAAAGTTAGTTGATTTGAACTGGGTAACTTCTCACAGTAACTTCCACTTGCCTAACCGAAGTGGAAATTAGTCTAAAACGGACTTTTATTTCTTTGCTACCCAGCCGATGGCATCGCTTGGTGGATTTTCAGTATCAATCCAGATGAATTCAATACCGATTTCCCCATTTTTAAACTTAGTCAAACGAATACCGTTGATTTCTAGTTCATTGAGTCGTTGACCTGTCAATACCTCTCGTTCCTTCAACTGGAAAACACCACGTAAGATCCAATTCCCAAGAATTTCTTGTTTATCAGTTGACTGGATTGCCTTGCCAGCTTCTTGGTTGATATAGGCATTGATGACATCTCCAGAAGGTAAGAAGCGTAGTTTAAAAGTTCTTTCTTCTTTGGGTAGAGCTAGTTTTTTAGTGCTGGGTTCAAAAGTTCCAAATCTAGGACCAAAGAAGTCTGGCCTTTCGTCATGAAAGTTCTTAGAGTCTGGCAGAGGAATGTAAACTTCACTAACTGGACGATAAACCAGCTGTTCAATCTCCTTGATGAGTTTTTTATTGCCAGTATTGTGGACAAAGTGAATCAAGTCCTCACGAATCGCCTTCATCTGAATTTTTTCTTCCTTGCTAGTCCACTTTTTCAAGAGGATTTCTTCTAAAGAAAAAGTCACAAAAGCTAGTTCTTCTGGAGCGAGACTGTTTTTGAATTTTTCCTGAATCTTTAAAATCCGTGGCAGACGATCTTTCTTAGCTAATTTTGAACCACCATTAAAGGCATTAAAGCCCGAGTTTTCTTCCACATTCCCATGTTTGTCTGTGATAACCCAAGACACCGTTTCTAAGATATCAGATTGTCTCTTTTCAGCGGTCAGTAAATGAAGGTTTTCAAAGAGAGAAAAAGGATCTTCAATATAATGGACGTCCCAAGTATCTACCACAATATCTTTATTGTTAAAAGTCATGTGGAGCTGACTGTCAGCTGCCGTGTACTTGTAGTGGTGTTGCCCATCCGTAAATCGAAAATTAGTTGGATTATTTTTAGTAGTTGATCCTTCAATGACTAGATTATCAATATCAACTGGTAAATAAGTCGTCTCGCCAACAAAAATCCTAGGATTTTCTCCCTTTGGTGTCGGCATCAGAACGTGATAAACAGCTTCAACATTGACCGAATCTGAGTTAAACCCCTTAATTTGTGCCTTAGAAGATTCGATTCTCTGATTTCTTAAGGTCGCAATCTTTCGTGCCAACTCTTTATAGCGTTGATAGTTTTTCTTGTCTGCTGTTTCTTTATCTGCTGAGATATCTGCATGGAATTTGATATCACCCAGCAATTCTGTCCAATCTTGAGAGTCCTTCTTAAACTGGGCGATTTTTTGATCTCCAGAATTGATTCCAAAAGACTTAATACCCACTAGGTATTTATGATTTTCATCCACAACGACAGAGGCATCATAGGAAGTGTTGGCAATATCTTCCCCAACAGCATTAAAAGCCTTCTGGAAAACAGTCTCTTGAAATTTAGAATTAACAATCGGAGCAACATAATTCTCTGTTTGTCCCTCATCGTCGGACTCAGCCTTTTGAGAGAAAGCTTGGCTTAAGCTAGCGAAGTTAGTAATTAAGGTTTTGTATTTGTCTTTTTGTTCAGACTTTAGATGTTCCCACATAAGCGCCCTCTTTTCTATTTTCAGTATATCAAAAGAAGATTAGTTTTTCACTAACCCTCTTATATATTCGTTAATTAATACTGTAAAATTCGAGATTTCCTCGTTTTTTAACCAATTTTAAATAATCTTCACCAGACAGAACGGCTAGACCATCGTCATAAGATTTGATTTTTTCAAGAGCTTGGTCATAGCTATCTACAAAGTCCTTGACATAGGATTGCCCTTCAAATTGTCCATTCATCTTGGTGTAGATAATGGCAATTTTTCCTGAGCGTGCAAGTTGAGATTGCCCTTGGCTTTCATTTAAAGCCTTGGCAACATTTTCCGCGATACGTTTAATCACGGGAACGACTACGCTATTCCCAGCCTGTTTGTATAGCTGACCGTTAGAAACGCCTTCTGGGATTTTAAAGGATTTAGGATATCCTTGAACATTAAAAGTTTCTTTCGGTGTTAGCTTACGAATCTCCCCGCTGTCCGTCAAAATCAACGGAACGTTGTGTCCACCTGTTCCCATGTTTGCTGTTAGGGTTGGGACAACTCCGTTTTTATTTTCACGGACATACTGACGACGCCACTGGTAGACCGTATCTTGGCTGGTGACTTCAAATTTCAACTGATCGTAGAAATTTTGCTTGCCTTCACGGTAGTAGTAGACTTCATCAAGCTTGTCGCCAAAGTTAATGACGTCCTGAAGAGAAGTCGTGAGCTTGATTTCCTCTGGAAATTCAAACAAGTCATAAGCTTCCTTGGTATCAAAACCAACAATGTAGATCCGCTCACGGTTTTGTGGGATATTTCCGTAGTCTTTCCCGTTAAGAACCATCCACTTGATAAAGTAGTTGTTCTCCGTCAAGGCTTCACGAATAACCTTGAAGGTATTGCCGTGGTCATGACCGACCATGTTCTTGACGTTTTCGATGAAAATAGCGCGAGGTTTGCATCCTTCAATCATGCGAAGCAATTCGAAGAAAAGATCGCCACGATCATCATCAAAGCCCTTGCGATAACCCGCAATACTAAAGGCCTGACAAGGGAAACCTCCCATAATCACATCCACGCGCTCAGCGGGAATATCCTCTGGCTGAACATCGTGAATATCACGACCATCCAAATAGGTATCTGGATGATTTAACTGATAAGTCTGACGCGCATACTTATCAAATTCATTGGCATACACCACTCTGAACTCGTTGGTCTGTTCAAATCCCAACTCAATTCCCCCAACACCTGAGAAGAAGGCTGCAATGTTGTACTTCTCAGATCGGTTCGAACTTACAGAATTTGTCATGTAGTAACCTGCTTTCTAAAATAAAAGATATATAGCTCTATATAGTTTATAAAAAATATTGTTCTAATTCAAATTTTTCAATTCCTTGCTTAGAAAGTATGTACTCTCTTAAATGATGATTTGCTCTTGGATTATGAAAATCATCAAACTCTATGTTTTGAATTTGGTTATCCTTTTTTAGTGTATTATATAGATTTTTACTTAATCCTAGTTGCGAAATTTGTAACTCTTTTATATCATTTGTTCCAAACATAAACAAATTATACAAATCATCTGAGATAATATTAAATTCTCTTAATGAATTTACTAATAAACCAATTTCAAAATCTACAAATTCATCATCGGTTTGGAGTTTAATAATGGCGATGTTATACATATCATATTCTCTAGTTTTATAGTCATTTAAATCTATATAGACTTTTGCCCTGGAATCATTATAATCATCCGACTGATATGCCTTTTCTCCAAATTGACTACCAACATATTGCATGAAATTTTTATTATGATCCGAAGAAGAACTTAAAATATCTTCCCAATATGATACTAAATTATTTACTCTATCCTTTAGAGAGGAGTAGGAACTTGGAATAAAAACTGAATAATAATTAATTGTAGGTTCAAACCGCAAACGTTTGACGTTGTTATTCGGATAAAAATACCTATAGTCTATAGCTCTATCGGCACCTTCATTAACAAAATTATCAAAAAAGACTTCCTTAACTTTAAGCAAAATTTCTTTGTAGACATTATCAGCATTATGGATAATCTCTGTCTCTTGTATAATTTTCTCTAATTTTATTAAACCTAACTCCGTATAGTTTAATAGTTGCTGAGCTCCAGATCTCGTGAGACGAGAAATAAAACTAGGATTATCAAAATCATTAACTATATTACTTTCTAAAGCTAAAATTTTCTCGGAATTATCTAAATTAGATTTATTTACTACAGAATTCTCTAATAGTGGATTTTTTACAGAATCCTTAATATTACTTCGTAAAGATTCAACTGTTTTCTTTAACTGACCATTTCTATTTTGAGGATAGCTATCAAGTTCCACAAAGTGTACAGGAACTAAGATCTTGTTTAGTTCACCATTATTTGAAAAAATCTCATTCAATCTATTGACTCTACCAACTAAGTTTATTAGTTCATTAGTAGCCGAAAAACCTGAAATAAAGAATAAAGAGTCAATAGGCATATTCATACCAGCGAGAATAACTGAATTGGCAATTAAATGTTTAATTGAAGCATCATCTCTAAAACATTTCAGAAGATAATTCCTTATATTATTTGGTAGTCTACCATGTAGATATAGAATTCCTTTTGATAGAAATTCAATTAGCTTAAATTTAGGATGAACTATATCCTTCAATTCTTCAATTAAATTAGCGAGTGATTGTGGTAATTCATCATACTCAGGTAATTGGTCACATAATTCCTCAGCATAATGTTCTATATAAATAGGCCTGTATAAATAATGTAAATTTTTTTTATAATTTTTACTACAGTTAACAATATATTTTAAATTATTTTCCGTATTAGATAATTTAAAAAAGGAACCCAAATATTGCTCGAAGACAAACTGTTCATTGGCATTACTAACATATCTTATATCTAAAACCTTTAAATTATTGTTAATTTTATATTGCTCTACATGCCCTTCTTCATTTTTTAACAATAAATTATTAACATTTTGAATTAGAGGTGAAAAATAGTATATATTTAGTTCGGGATTTAGTTTCTTGTTGAGTTTAAGCAATCTTGCTAACAACAGGCTTCTATTTGCATGTTTCAAACCGAAATCAAAGTTAAACAGTTCATGCGCTTCGTCGATATAGAGAGAATCGAATATTAAGTGTTGTTCAATTAATCGCAACGCTCTCTCCTGTGTAACAATCGCAAGTACTCGTCGATCCGAATCATTATAATTCTGTTCATGAGTTATAATTTTTCTATTTAATTCTCCTAACTTTTTTGCTTCTCGGAATACTTGGTCAATCAACGCTTTAGTAGGTACTATAATTCCAATATTGTCCAACTCATTGTTTTCTAAAATATGTTGATAAATTATTTCGCTTTTTCCATATGATGTTGGAGCAACAAAAGCAAATTTTTTATTTTCTGAAGCAATGATTTCCTTAGATACTTTGTCCTGTTCAAGCGTGTTTATTTTATCACCGTTTGAGAATTGAGCAAGTTTTAAATCCGAAAGAAAATAATTCAATATTCCTTCATCTACCAAACCACTTCTTAAAAGTTTTCGTGCAATTGGATAATAACCAAAATTAACTGAAAAATCATATAGAGCTCTGTAGTCATTGATTTTAAAACATGTTCTAACAATAATTGAATACGCAAATTCTATATAATAACTTCTGGATCTATTTTTTTCAAATTCTTCAATAAATAACAATGATATTGCGAATAAATATTCTGCGTCTCGATTAGTTAATTTTTCTTTTATAAACAATAATTCTAAGATAATATTTACAATCTCTTCTCTTTTAGAGAGTGTTGTCAATGTACTTTTCCCATCGCTACTCATCAATGATTTCCTCTAAGTATTCCAAAAAAATTTCAATAGTTTGTAAATTAATTGCGATAATTATCTCATCTTTTGATTTATGATTTTTTATAAAATTATTTAAGGTGGAAACTTCAAAATTAATTTCATTAATATGATGATTCCCTCTCTTATCTGGTATAATCGTCGATCCTATAATAACGTTATTATCCTCAATTTTAAAATAATCTCCGTTAGTATAATTCGTTGATAATTCCGCAACTCTTTTAACTAAACTATTCGGTGATTGAGCGATTTTTGTATGATTATATGCATTCCGCCACGGATTATTGATTTTTTCATTTTCACCAGATAATTGTTTCTCCAATCCTTTGTATGCTCTATATACTGTATTTCTATGACTATTATTATGTCCTATCTGACTAGATTTACTCTCTAACAACCAGAATTTTTCACCCTCAAGTACAAGACCGTCAAACCCTTTTTTAGCAGAATTTTCCTCTAAATTTCTAAAACAATATTCTTGAGAAAAACCTTTTGTTCTCAATAAACATATGACAACTAATTCCGCTATTGCTCCATTTCTTTTGTTAATGTCAATTCTTCCAAGATAATTTAGCAATTCTCTTGCTTCTTCCTTCAAAGATAATGAACTTTCACGACCCGAAATAATCGTTAACAAATTCTCTTTAATAAAAGTTTTATCCGTTTCAGATAACTGTTCAATAGCTAGTCTTAAGTAACGGTAATGCTTCTCACTACGTTCAAACTCAATATCTGATATAGACAATTTAATAACCTACTTTAACACTTTATTTTCCATTATACCAAAAAACACGGCTCATCACCGTGTTTCTATGTTTATTTAACCAACTTCTTCATCTCATCAATACGCGCTACGGTCGCGTCGTACTTAGCTTGATAGTCGGCTTGTTTGTCGCGTTCTTTTTGGACGACTTCTGGTTTGGCGTTGGCTACGAAGCGTTCGTTAGAGAGTTTCTTGCCGACCATATCCAGTTCTTTTTGCCATTTAGCCAGTTCCTTGTCGAGACGAGCGAGTTCTTCTTCGACATTGAGGAGGTCTGCGAGAGGCAAGTAGATTTCTGCTCCTGTGATGACGCTTGACATAGCCAGTTCAGGCGCAGGGATGGTTGAGGCGATTTCCAAGTGTTCTGGATTTGTGAAGCGTTTGATATAGTTGACATTGCTGTTAAAGAAGGCTTCCAAGTCACTATCGCTAGTCTTAACAAGGATGGTGATTGGTTTGCTTGGTGCTACGTTCACTTCCGCACGCGCATTACGAATAGCACGAATCAAGTCTTTGAGGCTTTCGACACCTGTGTGGGCCGCAAGGTCCTCAAAGGCTGGGTTAACAGTTGGGTATTCTGCTGTCACGATAGAACCTTCTGAGATTTGTCCAAAGATTTCCTCTGTCACGAATGGCATGATTGGGTGAAGGAGACGAAGGATCTTGTCCAGAGTGTAAAGGAGAACAGAACGTGTGATGACTTTCTCTTCTTCGTTGTCGCTATAAAGGACTTCCTTAGTCAATTCAACGTACCAGTCCGCAAATTCATCCCAGATGAAGTTGTAGAGGATGTGTCCAGCCACACCAAACTCAAACTTGTCAAAGTTTTCAGTAACTTTACCGATAGTTTCATTGAGGTTGTGGAGAATCCAGCGGTCTGTGACATTTCCAGCTTCCTTGTTGACCACTTTTTCGACATTGGCAGTTGCTTGCTCAAGGGTCAAACCTTCATTATTCATGAGGATATAACGAGAGATGTTCCAGATTTTGTTAATAAAGTTCCATGAAGCATCCATTTTCTCATAAGAGAAACGCACGTCTTGCCCTGGTGCAGAACCGTTTGAAAGGAACCAACGAAGGCTATCTGTTCCGTACTTATCAATAACATCCATTGGATCAATCCCGTTACCGAGAGATTTCGACATCTTGCGTCCTTGCTCATCACGAATGAGACCATGAATCAAGGCATTTTTAAATGGCGACTTGCCAGTAAATTCCAAACCTTGGAAAATCATTCGAGATACCCAGAACGGGATAATATCATAACCAGTCACCAAAGTTGATGTTGGATAATAACGTTTGAAGTCTTCTGAGTCGACATCCGGCCAGCCCATGGTAGAGAATGGCCAAAGAGCCGAACTGAACCACGTATCCAAGACATCTTCGTCCTGAGTCCAACCGTCACCTTCTGGAGCTTCTTCGCCGACATATATTTCACCCTCAGCATTGTACCAAGCAGGGATTTGGTGACCCCACCAGAGCTGACGAGAGATTACCCAGTCGTGAACATTTTCCATCCATTGAAGGAAGGTATCGTTGAAACGTGGAGGGTAGAATTCGACCTTGTCATCTGTGTCTTGGTTAGCAATAGCATTTTTGGCCAATTGGTCCATCTTGACGAACCATTGAGTAGACAAGCGTGGCTCAACCACGACACCTGTACGTTCTGAGTGGCCAACACTGTGAACAAGTTTTTCGATTTTAACGAGGGCACCGATTTCTTCCAACTTGGCAACAACTGCCTTACGAGCTTCAAAACGATCCATACCTGCAAATTCGAAGGCCAAATCATTCATAGTTCCGTCGTCGTTCATGACGTTGACTTGTGGCAAGTTATGACGTTGACCAACCAAGAAGTCGTTTGGATCATGGGCAGGTGTGATTTTCACGACACCAGTACCGAACTCAGGATCAGCGTGCTCGTCCCCAACGATTGGAATCAATTTATTAGCGATTGGAAGGATGACATTTTTACCAATCAAGTCCTTGTAGCGTGGGTCTTCTGGATTGACCGCTACCGCAACGTCCCCAAACATGGTCTCAGGACGAGTAGTCGCAACTTCAAGGGCGCGTGAGCCATCTTCTAGCATGTAGTTCATGTGGTAGAAGGCACCTTCAACGTCCTTGTGGATCACCTCGATATCAGAAAGGGCTGTACGAGCTGCTGGGTCCCAGTTGATGATAAACTCACCACGGTAGATCCAGCCTTTCTTGTAAAGGTCTACAAAGACCTTGCGAACGGCTTTTGACAAACCTTCATCAAGAGTGAAACGCTCGCGAGAGTAGTCTACAGAGAGCCCCATCTTGCCCCATTGTTCCTTGATGGTAGTGGCATATTCGTCTTTCCATTCCCAAACTTTCGTCAAGAAAGATTCACGACCGAGGTCGTAACGAGTAATGCCCTCACCACGTAAGCGCTCCTCAACCTTAGCCTGAGTCGCAATACCAGCGTGGTCCATACCTGGAAGCCAAAGGGTGTCAAAACCTTGCATACGTTTTTGACGGATGATGATATCTTGCAAAGTTGTATCCCAAGCGTGACCAAGGTGAAGTTTCCCAGTTACGTTTGGTGGCGGAATGACGATTGAATAAGGCTTAGCCTTTTGGTCGCTTGAAGGCTTGAAAACATCCGCATCAAGCCATTTTTGGTAACGACCAGCCTCAACCTCGGCTGGATTGTATTTAGGTGAAAGTTCTTTAGACATGTGTTTGTCCTTTCTCTATTTTGTTCATTTTATTTTGAATTTGCTTAGCAGCTTCTTTTGCAGTCAAACTCGTATTATTTATTTTAAAGTAATGGTGCAACTCATTCGGTTGATGTTGAGAATTTAATCGAAGTGTTTCAGCGGTCTCTAAAATTTCTCTTTCAGATACCTCAATATGTCGTTTTAAGAGTTTGTGCTTTAATCGATTCTCCGTTCGATTTCGACGTAAACGCTCTTCAAGACTTGTTTCCAACTCAACAAACAGAATCTCTTGATGAAAGTTATCCAATAAATCCTGAATTTGCTTTAAATACATCAGCTGGTACTGATTTGAAAAATCAATTACGTCAGTTAAAATTACTGATCGCTGATTTCTTGCACTTGCTCCAAGGAAAGAAAAGGTCATTCCACGAACAAATTCCCACATTTCCTCTGTAAAGTCCTGATAGATTTCTAATGCAAAATCGATGGCTTGATGGTTATAAAAGAGGGTAGCATCTGTCAGTCGAGATAACTCTTGACCAATCGTCATTTTCCCAGAAGCCGGAGCCCCAATGATGAAAAGATGCATCAAATCACCTCCCACTCACTCCTCAGCAAGCCATATGTCAGGCTGTCACAGCGATTTCCTTGAACATCTTTACGGTCTCGGATACGAGCTTCGAGGGTAAAGCCAAGCTTTTCCGCGACTCGTTGACTTTGGATATTATAACCAAAACAAGTCAGTTCAATCTTGTGAAGACCCAAATCTTTAAAGCCTAAGTCAATCAAGGCAAACGCTGCTTCTGGTACATAACCTCGTCCCCAATAGTCTGGGTGCAAGGTGTAGCCAATCTCCAGTACATCGTCTTCGTGCCGATGGTTGAAATCAACAGAGCCGATGACTTTATCGGTTCCTTTGACGACAATTCCGTAGCCAGCTGGGAGATTTTCCTTTTGATTGCGTTCGGGAAGGATATGCTCCAGATAATAAACCTCATCTTCCAAGGTCTTGACTGGAGGAAAGCCTGCTGGATAGGCGACCTCTGGGAGACTAGCGTAGGTATGGATATCCTCAGCATCTGCCACTGTACGAACTCGTAGGACGAGTCGTTCGGTTTCTAATTGTTCTGGTAATTCAGCTCTTGACATCCTTCTTCCTCGCTTTCTTTATGAAGCTCCCCATAGGGTCAACACGGTTATCTAAATAGCGATAAACGCGCTGGTGACCGTCCCCCATAAAGTAAGTCGGTGAAAAACGGTCATTTTTAAAATGCCCTTTCTCATCCAAGAGATCTGGATCAGCAAGTCGCTCGATAATCTTGGCAAAGATATGACAGATTCCATCTTCCTCGATAATTCTATCAACTTGACATTCTAACACGACTGGACAAACCCCTAAAATCGGTGCCTGAGTCCGTTCAGAAATCTCGTAGTCTAGCCCCAGGTGTTTCAATTTCTCTCGATGACTGATAAAACCAGCCTGCTCCATCTCGAGCATGAGATTTTCATCAGGAATATTCACAGTAAACTTCTGGTAATGCTTGATTTGCTCAGCCGCATTTTCCTCAGCTCCGACACCAATGACTAGCCAATCTCCCAAGCTATAAGAGGAGCTACAGGTCGTAATATTGTGTCCAAAATTCTGATCCTGATATCCCAAAATGAAGATAGGAAAGCCATAGTAGAGTTTACTTGTTTTAAAAGATTGCTTCATAACAACCTCCTTTAACTAAGACGCAAAAGAAAAGCCCTGCCATCTACATGACAGGGACGAATGTATTTATCCGCGGTACCACCCAATTTCGGGCAGTTGCCCGCAACTCTCGTCTTTAAAACAAAAAGACACTTTTATTTCAATTTTTCATCCATTAGCAACTAGTTTTGACACATTTGTGGACTTCTCAGCACCGCCACTTTCTGTAAAATGCGGGATTCAAAACACCTCTAATGGCTCTATTGTAGCAAGATTTTTTCGGAAATGCAAGGAACAAGAAAAATTACTTGAACTTGATGCCATTTTCCTTCAATTTCTTGATTGTAGCTGGGCCGATTCCTTTCAAGGCAAGGAGTTCTTTTTCAGTCCAGTTTTTGAAATCTGAAGCAGACTTGATTCCTTCATCATAGAAAGTTTTGGCACGATCAAGTGGAAGTCCACCCAAGTTTGCTGCAAAATCTTCTACAGAATTGGCTACTTTTTGAGCTTGTTCTTTAGTAGCTTCTACTGCTTGTTCAACCTTTTTAGAAACAGCCTTACCAGCTTGGCTTGCTGACTGTTCTGCACGTTTTACGACTTTTTTTGTCTCTTCTACAACCTTAGTCACAGTACTTGAAAAGGCACCTGCGCGACGGAGGCTATTTCGTAATTGTTTTTTACGATTGAGTTTCTTTGACATGATAAAATCCTTTCAATAAAAAACCCCTGCTCTGACAAGGATTTAATATAAATATTCTATCAAGATTTTAGTAAAAAATCAAGAATCTTTCTCGTTTAATAATTTCGCTCACCGAATAAGCCTTCTGGCAAATCATGAAATCCCTTGCCTGATTTGAAGTTTTCAAACTTACCAAGTAAGAACTGATAAGCATCCAAGCGACTTTCGTAGCGAATCATAGCATCTTTGGCACGCTCGTCTTGGTCTTCTTCGTAGACTTTTTGGCTTTCCTTATGTGCCATGTCGTTGATCATAATCTGGGTATTGACCCAGGCTTCAAATTCCTTCATAAATTCTTGTTCGTAACTCATTTTTTCTCCTTATTCTAATCCACGGAAATAGTCCCTATCAATCTCACGGTAGGGCTGGATATCCTGAACGTATTCCAGCACACCTTGGAATTCTCCATCTTCATCGTGCACTGCTGCGTAGGTGATGTGGACAAACTTACCTCGCGACTCGGACTTAAACCACATTTCATACTTATTCTTGGTCCCCTCACGAAGTCCCTTCATGATAGTCTTGACCTTGTCCAAGTACTTAGGCGGATGGCAAAGTTCAACATTACGCCCGACTTGGGACGGTGTACGTTTGAAAATCATCTCATCAGCTGGCGCATTGTCATTGTAATACTGGAAAATATCGTCTTTATTGACAAAGGTAATCTCCATGGGGAGGTGATTGAGGATGAGATTAGCCTGCTCGACTGAAAGATAGCCATTCCCAAAAGCCTGTTGACTATGACGGTCCAGCACTGCTTCCTTTTCCTTAGGGGTAAAGGTAATGGTAAACTGTCCTTCTGGCGTATCGATAACTTGCTGAACTTGCCCCTCTGCGCTCTTTTCCTCGACGAAACTCTGTCTTTCTGGCACCCATTTCTCAGACGGACGGATGATGGCATAACCATAGGCATCGCTCTCCTCTGCAATCTGAAGCCAGTCATCCTGAGTAAAGGACTCAAGGAGAATCATAAGGAGGATGGACTCTTCCTTGAAAATCATACTTTCAAACTCTGTCGTAAAGGCTTCAAAATCTTCTTTTACAGTGGAAATCGGCACTTCAGGTAGTGACTTGGCCGTCGCTAAAGCTGTTTGAAATAGTTCCCTGATCTGATCGTCCACTCCCCACATAACTTTGGGAGGTGAATCGTGACCATAGCGCTCCATGATGGGGAAGAAGAGCTCTTCCTTGCGCTGGTAGTGGATATCAAATTGCCCCAACAGCCCCATTTGACGGACCAAGCCCTTGCGCATCTCCGCCAGCATTTCTTCATCTTCCATAGACTCATAGGTACCTACCAATCTCCGAATGCGAATCAAGGCAGCACGGAGGGCCAGATTTTCATCCTTGAAAACGCGAACTGGGTGACCTGGGTGCTCGGTATCTGCAACTTCGACACCCTTAACAGCATTTTTAAACAGATTGGCATGGACATCACAAAGTTCCATAACATCTTCAAAGGTGACACCTGAGTCTGAGTTCATCAGCTCGTGCTCCATAAGGGAAATCTCGATGGCTGAAACACCTGTAAAGGTCGCATCAAAGCGCTCCTGAACCGACTCAGGAGAGGCGCCATTATGCAATTCTAACAAAATATCCCGCAGGACATGAATCCGTTCATCTGCCATTAGTCTAACCCAATCACTTCGTAGCCGTTTGCTTCCAGCGTGCGGACAATCTTGTCCATAGGGGTTCCTTCCAGCTTAGAACCCTGTTTGAGCGATACTTTACGACCAACTGTATTGCGCATCAAGGGATTGGCAAGGGGTTTAAATCCCAGCTCAACTAGAATTTCCAAGACTTCTGGATGCTTGTCCACCACTTCTGCAACGGGAATTGACACATCGATGATATTGTCCATGACGACCTCCATTGAATGTTCTAAAATGATTTTACTGCTTTTATTATACCACAAGGAAAGAGATTAAAAAACTAGCAGTAGAGTTCCTGCTAGTTCTCTGCGACTTGGATAACCATCTAAATAAGTTTAAAGAGCCAATCCAATATCTTAAATAATAGCTTGTAAAACAGCAATTGGACTGCAAAAGAGATGATCATCCAAAAGAATTTCAAAATCCCAATAATCGGTTTAATAAAAATAATGGCAAGAAGTCCCCAGAAAAATTTCATTCTCTCTCCTCTGGCTTGATGAGCCACCGAGCCGTATCCATTAACTTGTCTGCAATAAAGAGTTTTCCCAGACCGACAACGACATGGTCATCTTTCTTTATCGTTTTCATCACTTTTACACCTTGCACGGTCAAAAAGTAATTACCATAAGTTTTAGCTAGAGTTTTTATGAGTCCCACATTACTCTCCTTCGATGATTTCAGCCTCTTTTCGGATTGTTTCAACATCTTCTTGATATTGAACTTCACTATAGTTGACTAGCTTGGATAATTCTTTCTGCAAGCTTTCCCCCATTGGTTTCATAGTTGCAAAGGTTAAACCACCTGAAATGATACCACCCAAGATAGGAATGAATTTCCCCATTCCTTTGGCCAGCCCTCCCTTGGTCAGATTCACACCAAATATTTTTAAGACTTTTTTCAAAATAGGGTACCAAAGCGTCTTTGTTAACGCTTTATTAGGTACTGTTTTCATTACCTGTTTGGCAATTGTTATACCACCAGCACGTAGCAAGGCAGCGGTTCCATTTACCCCCAACATTACACCTAGATAAAGCAAGAGGGTATTTTGAGCATCTTCACTCAACTCATCGCGTGAAGCCCAAAGATCCTCATATCCATAAATATAACCTAATTCTTGAGCCAATTTCAGAGAGAAACCATAAAATTGAGCCACATCAGCTGGAATGGTAATTGCCATAGCAATCCCTCCAGGTAATCCTGCCAAAACAGAGGTTCCACTCGCCAATAAAACATTATCCCTAATGCAGGCATTAGCCACTCGATCTAAGATTTCTTGAGATAAGAGAGACGTTGGGCCTTGTTCTAATAAAGTAGGAATGTCCTGTGGATCCAATTCTTTGGAAAACTTATCCACTAAAAATTTCGAACGATCAACCTTAACAACAGGTAGTTTCACCACTTGTTGCAATACTTGCATAGCTAAGTCTTGTTCAGCCATATAAATACCTCTTTCTCTTGTATCTTTATTTCATAATATCACACTATCTAAATTTTATAAAGCTTTTTAATAATTTTTAAGTCTAGAAAGATTTCCCAGTATGTTTTATAGCCATTTCTCCACCAAAAAAGAGGGTTACCCCTCCTTCTTAGTTCTTATCCAGATTGCGTAGCATCTCGTCAATCTTGTTTCCATACTCGATGGACTCGTCTTTGACGAAGGTCAAATCTGGGATTTTGTACAATTTCAAATTGCGACCAAGTTCACGTTTGATGGTACCAGTTGCTTTTTCAAGCCCGATTTGAGCTTTTTGATTATCTGAAGCAAGGTTACTCAAAATGGTGTAGTAAACCTTGGCAACAGACAAGTCACCCAGCATCTGAACATCTGTGATGGTCACACCTTGGACACGCGGATCACGGACTTTCTTTTGCAAAATCTCATTGACTTCACGCTTGATTTCCATGCCCACACGATCCGTACGGAAATGATTTGCCATGATATTCCTTTCTCTACTTTGAACCAAAAGCTAGGCCAGCAGACCTAGCTATTTTTAAACTTATTGATTTTCATTTCAAATTGGAACGAAGTTCAATTTGAAATCATCTGCTTCTTTCGCCGTGGTGAAAGTGATGGAACTGATTTATCAGTCCCATCACAGGGGATTTTTGAGACCCTAGGCTCAAAAATAAGCAATGAAACCATCGGTTTGCTTGCGTCCCTCACCACCTAAGAAAGGAGCAAAAAATCTTATCTCTTAATTTCTTCCATGACATACGCCTCAATCACATCATCCATCTTGATATCATTGTAGCCATCAATCATCAATCCACCTTCACGACCGTTTGTAACTTCTTTCACGTCGTCTTTGTAGTGTTTCAAGCTTGCGAGTTCACCGTCATAGATAACAACACCGTCACGGATAACACGAACTTTAGAGTCACGGGTAACCTTACCGTTGATAACCATGAATCCACCGATAGTTCCCACTTTAGACACCTTGAAGGTTTCACGGATAACTGCTTCACCGATAACTTTTTCTTCAAATTCTGGATCAAGCATCCCCTTCATGGCTTCTTCCATCTCTTCGATGACCTTATAGATAATGCTGTGGAGACGGATTTCCACATCGTCAGCTTCTGCTTGTTGACGAGCTTGTGGTGTAGGGCGTACGTTGAAACCAACGATAAAGGCATTTGAAGCTTCCGCAAGGGTCACGTCTGATTCGTTGATGGCACCAACCGCTGAGTGGACGATGGTCACTTTGACACCTTCCACATCAATCTTTTGAAGTGAGGCAGAAAGGGCTTCAACAGAACCTTGTACATCGGCCTTGATGATAACGTTAACTGATTTGAGTTCACCAGCTTTAAGGGTATCAAAGAGGTTTTCAAGGCTGACACGTTGAGTAGCTTGACGTTGTTTCATA
>JAWHFN010000006.1:0-24592 GCA_032565555.1 Streptococcus mitis
GGGCACCAAAGTAGTCACGTTGCGCTTGGATCAAGTTAGCTGGAAGGTCAGCTGAACGGTAGCTATCAAAGTAAGTAATAGCTGCTGAGAAGGTTGGTACTGGCACACCAGCTTGAACAGCAAGAGCTACGATATCACGCACTGCTTGTTGATACTTAGCAGTAACATCCAAGAAGTACTCATCCAAAAGAAGGTTAGCAAGGTCTGCATCACGGTTATAAGCATCAGTAATCTTTTGCAAGAAACGAGAACGGATGATACAGCCATCACGCCAGATAGATGCGATGTCTGCAAATGGCAGGTTCCAGTTGTTTTCTTTAGAAGCTACACGTAATTGAGCAAAACCTTGTGCATATGAAATGATTTTTGAGAAGTAAAGGGCTTGACGAATCTTTTCAATCAACTCAGCCTTGTCTCCTTCAAATTTGAAGGCAGCTGGTTTTGGAAGAACCTTGCTAGCATGTACACGTTCTTCTTTATAAGTAGAGATGTAACGTGCAAATACTGACTCAGTAATTAGTGACAATGGCACACCAAGGTCAAGTGATGATTGGCTAGTCCATTTACCAGTTCCCTTGTTACCTGCAGCATCAAGGATGTAGTCTACGATTGGTCCATCTTGACCTTCGTCGTCTTTACGGCTCAAGATATCAGCTGTGATTTCAATCAAGTAGCTGTCTAATTCACCCTTGTTCCACTCAGTAAAGATTTCAGCCATATCTTCTGCTGAAAGACCTAGCAAGTGTTGCATCAAGTCATAGCTTTCTGCGATCAATTGCATATCACCATACTCGATACCGTTGTGAACCATTTTCACATAGTGACCAGCTCCATCAGGACCGATGTAAGTCACACATGGTTTGCCATCTTCTGGTGCTTTAGCTGAGATTTCTTCAAGAACATCCGCAACCAATTCGTAGGCCTCTTTTTGTCCACCAGGCATGATAGACGGACCTTCAAGGGCACCTTTTTCACCACCAGAAACCCCAGTACCGATAAAGTTGATACCTGAGTTTGCCAATTCTTCATTACGACGGATTGTATCTTTGTAGAAAGTGTTTCCACCGTCAATCAAGATATCACCCTTGTCAAGGTGTGGAAGAAGGGCTTGAATTGTAGCATCTGTACCAGGTCCAGCTTGAACCATGAGCATAATACGACGAGGTTTTTCGATTGAGTTTACAAAACTTTCAACGTCATAGCTTGGTACAAAGTTCTTTTCAGGATGGCAAGCAATTACATCTTCAGTTTTTTCTTTACTACGGTTGTAGATAGCAACTGTGTAACCACGAGATTCAATATTAAGGGCAAGGTTACGACCCATTACGGCCATACCTACGACACCAAAGTTAGCTTTTGTCATTTGACACTCCTCTTATTTAATTTGTTTTATTTTATCATTTTTACTTTTGAAAAGAAAGAATTTTGTAACGGCTACTTAGAAGTCCAAAGCATCCGCATGTCCAGAACCATTTCCAACAAAGTATCCTGTCTTACAGTTAAGGGTAAAGAGATAGGTTCCATCTGGCTTGTAGAGATTGTAATAACCATTGCCATTAACGATATTAACACGTTCAAGGATATATTGGTTGCCAGTGATATAGCCACGCGAACGTGAAGTCTCTAAAATTTGTTCTAAGACACCATCCGCAAAATCCCAGGCAGAGTTATTACTATCATCAATAGCAGATTGATTGTAGGCAACACGACTAGCACTTCTTTGAACAGCAACTCCTGCACTTGATACACCCATATTGACTTCACTGCGACTACTTCTAGTCTCATTTGAACTACTTGGTTTTGTCTCACTAGTCGCATTTGAACTTGCTTGACTTGAACTGCTAGTTTGACTTGAACTTGAGCTAGAAGTACTTGTTTGCTGACTCTTACCAAGACTGATAGCCTTATCTAGCACTTTATCAATCTCTGTATTTCCAGTTTTAATATCTGTAAATTTAGCATCTGATTTAGCTTTAGCGTTAGTATCCAAGACACCATCCACAATAGCTGGCTTCTCAAATTGAGCATTGACATCTTGAATGGCCTTGATTTGAGTTGCTAGGCTATCATACTTAGATTTTGCAAGCGCATATTCGCGACTACCTTCCAGCTTATCAAGCAAGGTCTTGAGTTGACTCAGTTTATCAAACTGGCTATTTTTCAAAGCCGTTTTATTGCTATCTGTATAAAAGGCATCGTATTGGCTATTGAAATCTTCTAAAATCGGCTGAATATTCTGCTCACTGGACGTTGATTGAGAAGTTTGGATTTCCTGTGTTGAGCGATTCACTTGACGGTAAACATAATAAGCAGTTCCAAGGATAAGAACCACTAGCGCTGCTAGGATCCCGTAAATCAACCATTTCTTCTTACTTTCTCCATCTTCACTATCCGTAACTCGAGAAAGTATTGGAACCTCTTCCCCTTCAAACAATTGTACTTCTTCAGTCTCAAATTCTTCAACAGGGGAAACTTCTGAATCGCGTATGAATTCTAAATCATCGAACTGATTCAAGTCATCTTCTGGTACTGAGGACTCAACTTCTGTCTCCTCACGAATCTCTTGAAGCAAATCATCAAGAGTCGAGGTAACAGATTCTTCTTTTTCGACTAACTCCTCTTTTTTGTATTGACGAGTCGCAAACTTATCTGCTTCGATTTCATCTTTATGTTGTTTAACATACTTGTCCAAAATGGAATCCTCAGGCAAGACCCCTGCTTCCACTTCTTCATTTTTACGAATAGCTTGACCAACTGTTAGCTCTTTTGCTTCATCAAAATCAAATCGCGGTTCTTGGACTTCTTTTTTATGACGATTCCGTCTTTTCTTACTCATGGGTATTCCTTTCTATTTTAACTCTTGGCGTTTAACACGCTGACCAAAATATTGATACAGATCCACTTTCAAGGTTCCGTTGTATAACTTACGCTTCTTGTCTGCTTGGCTACCATACTTGCTTTCAAAGTCTTCATCACTAGTTAGGATAAACTTACTCCAAGTTTTTAGCGGTGCAAATACTTGCCCCATCTCAGCATAAAGCTTGGTAACTCCTGCATCATCTGATAAACGTTCTCCATAAGGCGGATTGGAGATAATCACGCCATTGATTTTATCAGAACGTAAATCCTGCACGCGCATCTGCTTAAAGGTAACATCTCCTGCAACACCAGCTGCCTGAGCATTGGCCTTAGCAATTTCCACCATACGTGCATCAATATCACAGCCCATAATATCCAGTTCAAGCTCACGGTCTACTTTTTGGGCCGCTGCTGTACGCACTTCCTGAATCAAGCGATCGCTGACCCAGTTCCACCCCTCAAATGCAAAGGAGCGACGAAGTCCTGGTGCCATCTTTCGAGCAATCATGACTGCCTCAATACAGAAAGTCCCCGAACCACAGGTCGGATCAATCAAAGGCTTGTCTGGATACCAGTTAGAAAGTTGTAAAATAGCTGCCGCCATGTTTTCCTTGATAGGGGCTCCCCCTTTTTCGGTACGATAACCACGTTTAAAGAGGCTAGACCCGGTCGTATCAATCATGACAGTTGCCACATCTTTGAGAATAGAGACCTCAATCTTAAACTCTGGGCCATTCTCCATCAGAGGAACACCTTCTGGGCGAGCATAGTGCTTCTGCAATTTCTTGACAACAGCTTTCTTAGAAATAGCCTGTACACTTGGCTCATTGTGAAGTTTAGATTTAACACATTTGGCCTTGGAAATCGGGAACCGAGCTCCGAGTGGTAAATAATTTTCCCAATCTAAAGCAAAAACTCCCTGAAACAGCTCTTCAAAAGTCTTAGCTGGGAACGTTCCTACGATGATCTTGATACGGTCTGCTGCCCGAAGCCAGAGGTTGGTTTCGATAATGGCTCTCACGTCTCCTTGAAAACGAACACGTCCATTTTCAACCTGACAATCGTAGCCCAACTCTCTCACTTCTCGTCCCACAACAGCTTCAAGACCTGCTGCCACAGTTGCAATTAAATTAAATTCTTTTTTCATGTTACAGTCTTGCAAGACCTTTCTATATGTCCACTTTAAAAAATGAGGTTGAGAAAATTTCTCAGCCCCAACCTATATGCAATTTTCTATAAGCCATGTTTTGTTCCAGAAGTGACTAGGACCACTTCCTTCGATAATCATCTGTCTACCACTAACAGCTCTAGCTGATAGCAGTCAGAATACTACGTTCGTTTCCGCGTACTCCATGCCCCGACCAAAATTTGGGTTGCTAGCTTGAGGGGTTTACCGCGTTCCACTCTCTCCGTTTCCAGAAAGACTCCGTCACTGTGGCACTTTCAAGCCTACTCTGACCTATCCAAGGACTTAGCCATTTCAACTGCCGTAACGATTTCTCGTCCCTAGGCTTATGGTTTCGCCTAGCACAAACACTACAGGCATCACAGCCTGTGCTAGCATGGACTTTCCTCATGAGAAGCAACCCTCCTCACGCGATTATCCAAAAATTGCACATCTCAAATAACTACTTAGAAATCTGAGTTATCTAAAATTTGTTTACCAAAAACTTCTTTTTCCAATCTATTCAGGCGTTTCAAAATATCAAAATTCGTCATAGAACTTGTAGTTGCCGCTTCCATAGGCTCTGCTTGAACTGGTGAAGGTTTCGGTTTACGAGCCAGTTCTTCCTTCAATTCCGCAATTTCCTGACGAAGTGACTTGACCAAGGCAGCATAGGTTTCATAATCCTTAATGACATCGTCTAAAAATTCGTCAACTTCTACCTTACTATACCCTCGGACTTCACGCCCAAACTCTTGTTCAAAAATATCTTTTGCTGAAAAAATAATACTTGCCATGTCTCTCTCCATTCTCGCTTGCTAGTATTATTATATAAAAAAAGCCAAACAAAAATCAAGGTCAAAGCTTCAATTTTCGGAAAAATTTTCAGCAAGTTCATTTAGCTGATCAAATGTTAATCTCTTTATAAAGTAGTCCTCTTGATTTTTCATCTTTTGGTAAAAATAAGATAATTTCGTTTCATTTTCTTCATCATAAAAAAGATAAGAACTATTCGTATTTTCCAGTAAAAACTGCTGATAATCTCTCAACTGCCCCTTGTGTCCATAACGAGGATAGGCATATTTGACAAAGTCTACCTGCTTAAAGCGACTCAGTTTCATCTGATTGCCTTCATTCCAATTTTCCCCATGAGTTTCAAAAGCAAAAATGGTAGCCAACTGGAAACCGTACTCTGTCTTCATCTCCTGAGCAACCTCTAAAACCCAATATTCAAAGCCCAAAGTCCCGGTAAATACAAGCCAAGTCACCCCATCTTCTGCCATAGCTTCTAAATCCCTACGTATCGCTTTTTTAATCAATTTAAGACGAGGATCCTTGTCAGAAAACAAACCCAAATCAAAAGCAGAATAGCCTAAAACCAAAGCTGTAGTCATTTTTAACCCTTCCTGTGCAAATTTATGATATAATAGAGTGATGTTATTGTACCAATAAGGAGAATTATGGTCAACTATCCTCATAAAATTTCATCACAAAAAAGACAAACATCTCTTTCTCAACCCAAAAATTTCGCAAATCGAGGAATGTCTTTTGAAAAGATGATCAATGCTACCAACGACTACTATTTGTCTCAGGGCTTAGCTGTTATACATAAGAAACCAACCCCTATTCAAATCGTACGAGTGGACTATCCACAACGGAGTCGTGCCAAGATTGTTGAAGCCTATTTTCGACAAGCTTCAACGACAGACTATTCTGGCGTTTATAAAGGATATTACATCGACTTTGAAGCCAAGGAAACAAAACAAAAACGTGCGATTCCGATGAAAAATTTCCATCCACATCAGATTCAGCATATGGAACAAGTCCTTGCCCAACAAGGAATCTGCTTTGTCCTTCTTCACTTTTCTTCCCAGCAAGAAACCTACTTATTGCCGGCATTCGATTTGATTCGCTTCTATCATCAAGATAAGGGACAAAAATCAATGCCACTTGGATACATACGAGAATACGGTTACCAGATAAAACTAGGGGTATTCCCACAAATTCCCTATCTCGATGTCATCAAAGAACATTTACTAGGTGGTAAACAAGATGAATAAATACATTCTTATGCGAATATTAAAGTATACTGGAATCTTTTTCCTAACTCTCTTTATCGCATTATTTCTATTGGGTGGGGGTGTTTTCCTCTATTTTGTAAGTAAAGCTCCAGCACTATCAGATAGTAAATTAGTTGCAACAACTTCGAGCAAGATTTACGACAATAATAACGAACTCATTGCCGATCTGGGCTCTGAACGCCGAGTAAACGCTCAGGCCAACGAAATTCCTACTGATTTAGTCAAAGCCATCGTGTCTATCGAGGACCACCGCTTCTTTGACCACAGAGGGGTAGATACGATTCGGATCATGGGGGCCTTCTTACGTAACTTACAAAGTAACTCTTTACAGGGAGGTTCAACCCTAACCCAGCAGTTGATTAAGTTGACCTATTTCTCAACATCAACTTCGGATCAAAATATCTCCCGAAAAGCACAAGAGGCATGGTTAGCTGTCCAATTGGAACAAAAAGCTACCAAACAAGAAATCCTTACCTACTACATCAATAAGGTCTATATGTCAAATGGTAACTATGGTATGCAGACAGCAGCCCAAAATTACTACGGAAAAGACTTAAAAGACCTCTCTTTACCTCAATTAGCTTTGCTAGCAGGTATGCCTCAGGCACCTAACCAATACGATCCTTACTCTCATCCGGAAGCAGCACTAGACCGTCGTAATTTAGTTCTTTCAGAAATGAGAGGGCAAGATTACATTAGTGCTGAGCAATATGAAAAAGCCGTCAACACACCTATCACTGATGGTTTACAAAGTCTTAAGTCGGCTGCTACTTATCCAGCATATATGGATAACTATCTAAAAGAGGTTATTGAACAAGTAGAGCACGAAACTGGATATAATCTTCTTACTACTGGGATGGAAGTCTACACAAATGTAGACAAGGGAATTCAACAACGACTTTGGGATATTTACAATACAGATGAGTATGTCTCTTATCCAGATGATGACCTTCAAGTAGCCTCAACTATCGTAGATACTTCCAATGGTAAAGTCATCGCTCAACTTGGAGCACGTCACCAAGCAAGTAACGTTTCATTTGGTACCAACCAAGCTGTGGAAACCAACCGTGACTGGGGATCAACCATGAAACCAATCACTGATTATGCCCCAGCCTTAGAATACGGTGTATACGATTCAACTGCAACTACTGTCCACGATATTCCTTATAACTATCCTGGTACAAGTACCCCTGTTTACAACTGGGATCGAGCATATTTTGGTAATATTACTCTGCAATATGCCCTTCAACAATCTCGTAACGTACCTGCCGTTGAGACACTAAACAAGGTTGGTTTAGACAGAGCCAAAAACTTCCTAAATGGTTTAGGAATTGACTATCCTGTAATACACTATTCAAATGCTATTTCAAGTAATACAACTGAATCTAGTAAACAATACGGGGCAAGCAGTGAAAAAATGGCTGCGGCTTACGCTGCGTTCGCTAATGGCGGTATCTACCATAAACCAATGTACATCAATAAGATTGTCTTTAGTGATGGTAGCGAAAAAGAATTCTCTGACGCTGGCACAAGAGCTATGAAAGAGTCTACTGCCTACATGATGACAGAAATGATGAAAACAGTCTTGACATCTGGAACAGGTTACAACGCCTATCTGCCTGGAATTCCTCAAGCAGGTAAAACAGGTACTTCTAACTATACAGATGAAGAAATCGAAAATCATATCAAGATGAATCAACTTGTAGCACCAGATGAACTGTTTGTCGGTTATACTCGTAAGTATTCAATGGCCGTTTGGACAGGTTATACCAACCGCCTCACTCCTATTGTAGGTGATGGCCTCACAGTTGCTGCTAGAGTCTATCGTAGCATGATGAGCTACCTTGCTCAAAATAACCATCCTGGAGATTGGACAATGCCTGAGGGACTATATAGAAACGGGCAGTTCGTATTCCTAAACGGAGCAAGAAATACATGGAGTACTCCTGATACACAACAAACACAATCAGAGGTAGAGAATCCCTCTACAACAACTGAAAGTTCAACTACCCAAGTAACACCTACTCCTGGTCAACAATCAAATAATCCTGCTCCAACAAATCCAAATCAGGGACAACCTGGCCAACAAATCCAACAGCAACCACAGCCCCCCCAAGTTCAACAACAACCTCAACAGTGAGATGAAAGAAAATCCTGAGAATAAAAACTCAGGATTTTTTCTACAATAAAATACATTTCGTAATATCGAACATCGGATAGGCATCAATCTATTTTCTCGAAACCAAAAGAAGTTAGCTAACAACTAACTTCTTGTTTAATCTATTTTACATGTTTTGCAAGGTCTTCTTGCGCTTTTTTATTGGATTCTTCTTTTTCTTTCATCCATTTATCTTGAGCTTTTTGGTATTCATCTGCAGTAACTGCCTTGTCTTGAAGTTCAAGGTATTTGTATCGAAGCGGATCGCTTGTCCCCTTGTTACCTGAGAAAGAGAAAGGTAAAGTAAATGGTACCATCTTAGACAAGATTGGACGACCAGTTTTAGAAGTTGTTGGGATGACTAGGGCACTATCTGTCAACCAAGCTTGAGCTTCGGCATACTTGTTATAACGTTTTGTAACATCTGTAGTTTCTTCCCCTGCTTCATTGACCATTTTATCATAATCATTGAGACCAACCTTCTTAGCTGCCTCATTGTCTTTTCCTGAATCAAATCCTAGGTAAGTTCTCGTATTTTCCCCTACAGAAGGCTTGATGATGTCAAGATAAGTTGATGGATCTGAGAAGTCTGGTCCCCATCCAACGTTATCAGAAAGATCCCAATCCTCACCAGCAGCAGTTTGTGCAAATAAAGTGACATTAAGCACTTCATCTTTTTGCAATTGTTGGATATCAATAATGACATTATCAGTTCCTAAAGTTGCTTCCAAGGATTGTTTCATAGATTGGACGCGCTGAACTTTTGTAGTTGCTGTTTGGTCAACCGGCATATCGAGGTGAATTGGGAATTGTACTCCCTCAGCTTGCAAAGCTGACTTGGCTTTGGCAAATTCTGCCTTGGCTTTTTCTGGATTGTAAAGACCATCTTGTGCATCAGCAAGATTAACATCCTTCCATTCATCCCCGTAAGTCACCAATTTTTCTTTGACCATATCGCCAAAGTTTTTACCATCTGATTGAACAAATGTTGGCGGAACAAAGATATTACGTAAGATTTTGCTTGCTCCAGTTTGTCCATTCAGCTGAGAGGCATAGGCTGTACGATCAAATCCAAAGGCAATAGCCTGACGAAAATCCTTATTCAAGAGAGCCTTTTTAGTAGATGTCTTTTGTTCTTCGCTAGTCTTAGAAGTATATTTATAGGACTGACGGTCGATGTTTGTCCCCACTACATAAGTCGTAGAATCCTGTTGCGTATAGACAATATTGTCCTTCATCTCTTTCTCAAGCTCTGCAAAACTTGCACTTGTTGGATAGAGACGAGCTGCTGAAAGACTACCGTCTTTAAAGTTTTCTGCAGGTTTACTAGTATCTTGACCGTCCCAGAATGACAATTTGACTTTGTCAATATGGACATTGTCCTTATCCCAGTAGTTTGGATTCTTCGCAAATTCAACAGCAGATTTGGTTACAATAGATTTCAACAAATAAGGACCATTGTACAAGATACTGCTTGGATCTGTTGCTTTGGCAAAATCATCCCCTTTTGAATTCAAAAACTCTTCATTAACTGGTGCTAAGACACCCATTGTTGTTTTAGAATTCCAAAAACTTTCAGGTTTGTTCAATGTGTATTGAACTGTTTGATCATCAAGTGCTTTAATCCCAACTTGAGAAAAATCTTTATTTTCCCCTTTAGCGTAGGCATCCAAACCTTTAATCGAATCCTGTACCAAGTAAAGGGCTTCAGATTTCTTATCTGCCGCATATTTAAGACCTGTTACAAAATCTTGAGCCTTAACAGGAGCATACTCTTCTCCCTCAGATGTATACCACTTGGCATCCTGACGAATCTTATAAGTATAAGTCAAGCCATCCTTAGAAACTGACCAATCCTCTGCCATTGAGGGAATAAGGTTCCCGTATTTATCATTTTCAAGCAATCCATCAATCACATTACTAGTAATGTCAGCAGTCGCTGCCTTACCAGTTGTTAAGTAGTTGAGATTATCTGGGTCGGTCTCGTAGGTAAAGGCAAAAGTCTGCTCACCTTTAGCACCAGAACCGCCAGAACAAGCCGCTAAAACACCCGCTGCTAATAAAGTCACTCCCGCAAGAGCCAATACTTTTCCTGTTTTCATAGTATTCTCCTCTGTTTTTCTATCCATTATAGCCCCTTTTTCAAGTCCTGTCAATAGAATTTTCTGAATTTTAGAAAATTATTTTTTAAACAACAACTTTGCAAAAATATGAATAATATCAAAAAATCCCTCAACTACATTACATAGTCAAGGAATTTTTTATACTATTTCTAAATAATAACTGGGAGTCAGTTTTACTTGTTTAATCTAACTCATTTCTCACACACTGTAAGGCTGCTCCAATTACTTGGTGCATATCGTAATAACGATAGTGTCCTAAACGGCCACCAAAGATAACATTGCCTTGCTCATCAGCCAATTTTTTATATGATTTATATAAATGATTATTACGATCATTATTTACTGGATAATAAGGCTCATCACCTTTTTCCCATGTTTTAGAATATTCTTTAGTAATGATAGTCTTTGCTTGATTTCCAAATTCAAAATGTTTGTGTTCAATAAGGCGAGTATATGGGGTATCAGCATCTATATAGTTCACAACTGCATTTCCTTGGTAATTCTCCATATCCAAGGTCTCGCTTTCAAAACGAAGACTACGGTACTCTAGTTCACCCAACTTATAGTCGAAGAATTCATCAATCATACCCGTAAAGACAATCTTAGGAAAATCTTTCAGGTATTGCTCTTTATTCACGAAGAAATCAACATTTGTTTCTACATCAATGTTTTCATGATCCAACATTTTTTCAACTATTTGAGTATATCCACCAATCGGAATCCCTTGATAGGTATCGTTAAAATAGTTGTTATCGTAGGTCAGGCGTACTGGCAAACGGCGAATAATAAAGGCTGGAAGTTCCGTAGTTGGCTTGCCCCACTGTTTCTCTGTATAGTCTTTGATTAATTTTTCGTAGATGTCTGTACCTACAAGAGAGATCGCCTGTTCTTCCAAATTTTCAGGAGTTTTACCATTTAAAACAGCACGTTGCTCATCAATCTTAGCTTGGGCTTCTGCTGGTGTTACAACTCCCCAAAGTTTATTGAAGGTATTCATATTAAAAGGAAGATTATAAATCTCTCCCTTATAATTTGCAACAGGAGAATTTGTGTAACGGTTAAACTCTGCAAACTGGTTTACATAATCCCAAATCTCCTTATCAGAAGTATGGAAGATATGAGCACCATACTGATGAACTTGAATTCCTTCCTCTTCACGAGTATAGATATTACCCGCGATATGATTTCGTTTTTCAATGACTTTTACTTTTTTTCCTTTTAAGGCTGCTTCATGGGCAAAGACTGCACCAAAGAGACCAGCACCGACAACAAGATAATCGTACATCTTATGCTCCTTTGGAGTTTATCTGCCTCTTTTATTAGACTAGAAAATCATTCTATCTTAATTGGTAAACTCTTCTTTATCTATAAAAATTCACTTATTTCATATTACATTTAGCATAAAATGAAATAAGCGAATTCTACTTTGTTTGCATACAATTAAAAATCAATTTCTAAGGATGTTTCAAATAACTGTGTAAGAGGCATAATTTCACCATATCGTAAAAAATGACAATAAGATACTTATTGATTTCAATTCATTAACAGAATACGAACTAGACAAGTGAGTTCGTCTCCTTAACAAACACTTCCAAGCGTTTACTTTCCTCATTCAGTCATCGTAATCTACAACTTACATCATCAGATAAGTCATACTCACCATTTATAATAGCTAGAATATGTTGTTTTTCTTCTTCAGTCTTCTCTTCAATAAGCAAATTTTTAAAAATTACTGCCATTATTATCACCTCGCTGCAATTGTTAAAGTGTTGTTGCTTTATTCTATCAAACATAAGGCGCAAAAACAAGTCATAATCCGATAGAATGGCAATCCCCTCTACTGTCAAAGAAGCCATTTCTATCGAATTCGTTCAATTTTATTCCTGTTCTATTAAGAATTGATTATTTTATTAAAAATATACAATTCAGTTTTTCCGCCAAACTATTTTATCCACTATCCCTGTATAGCTCTGTATTATCTTAACAACTTTAGTAGAGACATTTTCCTCAACATAATCTGGAACCGGTAATCCAAAATCCTCATCTTCTGCCAAGCTAACAGCAGTTTCAACTGCTTGAAGAAGAGAATTTTCATCAATACCTGCCAAAATAAATCCTGCCTTATCTAGGGACTCAGGACGTTCTGTACTTGTACGAATACATACAGCAGGAAAAGGGTAACCTTGACTAGTAAAGAAACTACTTTCTTCTGGTAAAGTTCCCGAATCAGATACTACAACAAACGCATTCATCTGTAAACAATTATAATCATGGAAGCCTAGTGGCTCATGCTGAATCACACGTTTATCTAATTCAAAACTGCTCTCTTTTAATCTTTTCTTAGATCGAGGATGGCAAGAATACAAGATTGGCATATTATACTTTTCAGCTAATTTATTAATTGCTGTGAAGAGAGAGAGAAAATTTTTATCTGTATCAATATTTTCCTCACGGTGAGCTGAAAGTAGGATATATTCTCCTTTTTTCAATCCCAAACGTTCATGGATATCTGAAGACTTAATGGCAGATAAATTTTTATGTAACACTTCTGCCATAGGAGAACCAGTTACGTACGTGCGCTCTTTAGGTAAACCACACTCATGTAAATACTTTCGAGCATGTTCAGAGTATGCTAAGTTAACATCTGAAATAATATCAACAATCCGACGATTAGTCTCTTCGGGCAAACACTCATCCTTACAGCGATTGCCAGCCTCCATATGAAAAATTGGAATATGTAAACGTTTGGCAGCAATAGCGGATAAACAAGAATTTGTATCCCCTAAAATCAATAAAGCATCTGGTTTAATTTGATTCATCAATTTGTAGGAAGTATTGATAATATTCCCTACAGTAGCACCAAGATCATCTCCAACAGCATCCATGTATACATCTGGAGTATCTAAACCTAAATCATCAAAGAAAATACCATTTAAATTATAATCATAGTTTTGTCCAGTATGTGCCAAAACAACATCAAAATACTTTCGACATTTAGTGATAACACTACTTAGACGTATAATCTCTGGACGTGTTCCCACAATAATCAATAACTTAAGTTTGCCATTATCTTTAAAGCGAATATCACTATAATCCGTCTTAATTTTCATTTATTTCTCCACTTGTTCAAAAAAAGTATCTGGATGGCTAGGATCAAATGACTCATTAGCCCACATTACAGTAACTAGATTTTCTGTATCGGAAAGATTAATAATATTATGTGCATACCCCGGTATCATATGTATTGCCTCAATCTTATCGCCCGACACTTCAAAGTTCAGAATAGGATATTCTTGTCCGTTTTCATCCAGTCCTATCCTACGCTCTTGTATTAAAGCACGACCAGAAACAACCATGAAAAATTCCCACTTAGAATGATGCCAATGTTGCCCTTTGGTAATGCCAGGTTTGGAAATATTGACAGAAAATTGACCTGCATTTTCTGTTTTTAATAGTTCTGTAAAACTACCTCGTTCATCTATATTCATTTTTAGAGGAAACTTAAACTTATCTACTGGTAGATAAGATAGATAGGTAGAATACAATTTCTTTTCAAACGATCCTTGAGGAATTTCAGGCATAACTAAACTATCTGGCTGTTTTTTAAATGTTTCTAATAGAGAGACAATCTCTCCTAAGGTTGCACGATGAGTCGTTGGTACATAGCAGTAGTTTCCTGATGGGCTAGGTAAGATTTGTAATCCATCTAGATTACAACGATGAGGATTTCCTTCCAATGCAGTTAGACACTCTTGTATCAAATCATCAATATATAGCAACTCCAATTCTACACTTGGATCATTTACTTGAATAGGCAAATCGTGAGCTAGATTATGACAGAAAGTTGCTACAGCAGAATTATAGTTAGGACGACACCACTTCCCATAAAGATTTGGGAAACGGTAAACTAAGACAGGTGCTCCCGTTTTCTTTCCATATTCGAAGAAGAGTTCTTCCCCTGCTAGCTTAGATTGTCCATATACAGAGTTCGAAAATCGGCCTTCTAAACTAGCTTGAGTAGAACTCGAGAGTAGAACAGGACAAGTGTTTTCATACTTTTCTAAAATCTCTAATAATCTACTTGAAAAACCGTAATTTCCCTCCATAAATTCATCAGGATTCTGTGGACGATTGACACCAGCTAAATGGAATACAAAATCGGCCTTCTTACAATATTCTTCTAATAAAATCGGATCCGTATCACGATCATACTGAAAAATCTCTCCAATCTCTAAATTAGGACGAGTTCTATCTCGTCCATCTTTCAAAGCTTCCAGAGTACAGATAAGATTTTTTCCTACAAATCCTTTCGCTCCTGTGATTAAAATATTTTTAATCATGCGCCCCCCTTGTTTTATATGCTATTTTAATAGTCAACTCTCTCGATAATACAATGATACATTAGCTATCCTTGATAGTTTTAATGTATCTTAAAAGATTTTACAGCTCTTCATCTGCTACCATATCACGAATTGCTGTCTGTATTTCATCTAATTCTAGCAACTTTCTTTTAACTTGCTCTACATCCATCAAATCAGTATTATTACTATTGAATTCTGTCAACAAATTTCTATTCGTACTGCCATCTTTGAAATACTTATCATAGTTAAGATTACGATTATCACTAGGAACTTTATAAAAATTACCCAAATCAATTGCATTTGCACACTCTTCATTAGTTAGTAGTGTTTCATACATCTTTTCTCCGTGTCTAATACCTATAATCTTAATATCTTGTTCTGAGACAAAAATTTCTGATACAGCCTTAGCCAAAACTTCAATCGTACATGCTGGTGCTTTCTGAACTAGTATATCTCCAGATTTCCCTTCTTCAAATGCAAATAAAACTAAATCTACTGCTTCTTCCAATGTCATGACAAAACGTGTCATGCTAGGTTCAGTTATTGTAAGATCATTTCCTTGCTTAATCTGCTCAATCCAAAGAGGAACTACAGATCCACGGCTACACAGAACATTCCCATAGCGAGTAACACATATCTTTGTATGCTCAGGATTTACCGTCCGTGACTTAGCAACAGCAATCTTTTCCATCATAGCCTTGGATGTTCCCATAGCATTAACAGGATACGCCGCCTTATCTGTAGAAAGACAGATAACTTTCTTTACACCAGCTTCGATAGCTGCAGTAAGAACATTCTCAGTTCCCAAAATGTTAGTTTTTACTGCTTCTACAGGGAAAAATTCACAAGAAGGTACCTGTTTCAGAGCAGCAGCATGAAAAACATAATCCACACCATGCATAGCATTTTTTACCGAAGCCAAGTCCCGCACATCTCCGAGGTAAAAACGAATTTTCCCAGCTACTTCTGGTGCTTTTACCTGAAACTCATGACGCATATCATCTTGTTTTTTTTCATCTCGCGAAAAGATACGAATCTCTGAGATATCTGTTTCTAAAAAACGCTTGAGAACTGCATTCCCAAATGAACCTGTCCCTCCTGTAATTAGAAGAGTTTTTCCTGTAAATTGTGACATATATTACACTTCTCCTTCTAGTATGTCTGCAATTTTCTTACAAGCAGTTCCATCTCCATATGGATTTGAAGCTTGGCTCATAGCTTGATAAACTGAATCATTCTCTAATAATTCTTTAAAATGCCTATAAATATTATTCTCATCAGTACCTACAAGTTTCAAAGTCCCTGCTTCAATTCCCTCTGGACGTTCAGTTGTATCTCTCATAACCAAAACAGGTTTTCCTAAACTTGGAGCCTCTTCTTGAATACCACCACTATCTGTTAAAATTAGATAACTTCTTGATAAAAAATTGTGAAAATCTAATACTTCTAAAGGTTCGATCATCTTGATACGTTCACAGCCACTTAATTCTTCCTCAGCAATTTGGCGAACACGAGGATTCATATGGATAGGATAAATAGCCTTGACATCTGAATATTCTTCAATAATCCTTCTAATCGCTCTAAACATATGTCTCATCGGTTCACCAAGGTTTTCACGACGATGGGCTGTAATTAGAATAAACCTGCTTTCTCCTATCCATTCTAACTCAGGATGCATATAGTCCTCTTGAATTGTAGTTTGTAAAGCATCAATTGCCGTATTACCTGTCACAAATATGCTCTCTGGAGTTTTTCCTTCTCTCAAAAGATTATCTTTTGAAAGTTGTGTTGGGGTAAAATGATACTGAGCCAAAACCCCTACTGCTTGACGATTAAACTCTTCAGGATAAGGTGAATAGATATCATAGGTACGCAAACCAGCTTCAACATGACCAATTGGAATCTGTAAATAAAAGGCCGCCAGTGAACTAGCAAATGTCGTACTTGTATCCCCATGAACTAACACTAAATCAGGATTTACTGACTCTAAAATAGCCTTCATTCCTTCCAAAATGCCAATGGTTACATCAAATAGAGTTTGTTTATCTTTCATAATAGACAAATCAAAATCGGGTATAATCCCAAATGTGTCCAAGACCTGATCTAACATTTGACGGTGTTGGCCTGTAACACAAACTAATGTTTCAATATTCTTACGTGTTCTTAACTCTTTTACCAAAGGACACATCTTGATTGCTTCTGGACGAGTTCCAAATACTACAACTACTTTTTTCATAGTCAATCCTTATTTTATTTATCACTAATTACAATCTGTAAGTTCCATCAATATGACAGATATAGCGTGTATCTAATACTATCTTATCTTTTAGTTTATCCATGTTTTGTAGAATCTCATCATGACCAACTAAAAGTACAATAATATCAATATTAGATAAAAATTCATCTAAATCATGAAACTGATTTGTAACAATATCCTTTTCTATAAATGGATCGTATACTTTGATAATAGATGCTGCTAAATGACGACTCATTGACTCTAGTAATTGAAGAGTTGGAGATTCACGCATGTCATCTACATTCTCTTTGTAAGTTAGGCCATACAAACCTACACGACCAATATCTGTAAGACTATGTTCTTTCATGATAGTATGTATACGATTTAATACAAATTCTGGCATAGCAGCATTAGTTCGCATAGAGTTGCCAATAACATTTGTCAACTCAGGATAATCTCCAACTAGGAACCAAGGATCCACAGAAATACAATGACCACCAACACCAGGTCCAGGTTGTAGAATATTCACTCGTGGATGCATATTACAAATACGAATAATTTCATATACATCCATATTGTCATAGCTACATATTTGTGCTAATTCATTAGCAAAAGCTATATTAACAGCTCTAAATGTATTTTCTACTACCTTAGTCATCTCCGCTGTGCGAATATCTGTAACGACAATGTCTCCCTTACAAAATGAAGCATAAATCTCCTTTACTTTATAGCCAATTTCTAAACTATCAGCTCCGATTGTACGACTGTTATTCACTAATTCATAGACCATATTCCCTGGAATAATACGTTCTGGTGCATGAACAAGATGAATATCACTACCAATAACAAAACCTTTTTCTTTCACAACTGGTCTAATAAATTTATCAACTGTTCCTGGAGATACAGTTGATTCAATGATAAGAACCGCTCCTTTATTACAATTATCAAGTATAGTTTTTGTTGCTTCAATCACGTAGCTTGGGTCAATTTTTTTTGAGAAGGGGTCATATGGTGTAGGAACGGAAATAATATAAGTATCCGTTTGTTGATACTTAGTTGTAAATTCCACACCCAACTCCATCGCTTTATATAAAAGTTCATCCAAACCTTCCTCTTTAAAAGTTGTCCGACCTTCATTTAAAGTTCTTACCAAATCTTTATTGTAGTCAGTTCCTACTACTTTTATACCATTTGTTGCTAACATTAAAATTGTGGGCAACCCAATATAACCTAATCCAATTACATTAATCATGTTTTTTTCCTCCAAATTTTTTGATGAATTTTTTAACTAATTGAATAAAATATTGGAAATCATTATTTCGCCAATAAATGATACATAAAGCAAAAAAATTAAATCCAATAATCACTATAAATAAGAATATCAAATCATATATACGACGTATTATAAATAACTGAGATAAATAATAACTTGCAGTACATAAACATACAGTTAATACGATTGTTTGCAACCATTTTAAATAAAACTCTGATAAAGGTCTACGGAGTACTTTTTTATAAGTAACAATTGTATCCACTATTACAAATTGAAAACCAAATCCTATCATTGTTCCAACAAAAACACCTGCAATACCAATATTATTCACTAGAATTACTGAAGCAACTAAATTCAAAACACCTGCAATTAAAGGAGAAAAATGATAATCTCTAAAATATCCTTCTCCCAATCGAAAAATAGCTGTACAATTAGCAGTCTGTCTAACAAATAACATACCAACTATTGCAATCACTCCTGAGAACGATAAAGTATAAGTTCCTCCAATCCAAAAATTAATAAAAGGATTTACCAATACTAAGAAACAACTTGAACAAAATGATAAAAAGAAAAAATTGACAAAACGTAGTCTATTGAAAATTTCATTTTTTTTATCCAAAGAAGCTGATAAAGATAGGTTACCTATAGACGCCTGAATAGGATTAAAAATCCCCCCAAAGAAAATATATACGAATGATAAAATATAAGCATAATTTGAATACTTACCAACCATAACAATACCTAAAATAACAGAAATTACTATGCTATCTGTTGAATTCATTAATTCATTAAATATTTGACGAATAGAGGTTGCGTATACATTTTTCCAAACTAATTGCCTTTCACTTTTTGGAAGTGAGGGTATTTCTTGAAATTTATGAATACTAGGATACATTCTATCTACTTTTAAACTAGTTACAAGATTCAAAATAAGATTTTTAGCAATCTTCAGAATAATATAAATATAAAAGTTTCTAAAAATTAGTAAAGTAATAATCTGTAAAATAGATAAAATAGTCGTAATAATTAAATCAAAAATATTAGAAATATATACTTTTTGATCAGCAACTAAAACTCCACGTTTGTAAGCAAAGAATAGGTAAGTAGAAACCGTATCTGCTAAATATAGTAAATACAATGCGATATAGTTCAAATTTTCTGTATTTTCAAAATTAACAATTAGCGGTAAAAAAGGGACTAAACATAAACCTAAAACAAGAATAACAACACCTATTACTCTATATATTTTCCTATAAAATTGTACCACCTGAGCCAATTTTTCCTCATTTTTTTCTGCTAAAGGTTTATACATCATATAAGCAATTGATGATCCGACACCTAATTCTGCTAATGATAAAACTGTCAAGATATTGGTGTATAGCCCATTAAATCCTAGATAAGTCTCCCCTAAAACTCTGATAAATATTGTTCTAACCATAAAAGCTAAAATACTAGATAGGATAGTACCAGCTATACCAGCTAAAATATTATAAAAACTATTTTTTACACGACTCATAAGTTAATGTATTCTTTCATTTTGATATCAGTTTATTCCTCAATCCCTCTCCATATTTTTCAATGGAAAAGTACAATCCTCTTTCTCTATTGCGTATATCAACAGGTTGATGATTACCTTTTTTATAGACACTCATCAAAGCTTCTTTAAGATGTACAACAATATCCTTATCATTTTTAACCATAATCGCTTCACTGCCCGCTACAATTTCTGGTATTCCCCCAACGTTTGTTGTAATAACAGAGTTTCCTGATATCAAAGCTTCACAGACTGTCAAACCTGCTGGTTCTTCCCAGACAGATGGTATAACGATACAATCAGAAATACTATGATACCTAGGGATGTCACTATAATCAATATAGCCTGTAAAAACAATATTATCTGATTCTTGCTCAGACAATTGTCGTAATTCTGTTGTAAAAACATCTAATTTAGTTTGGCCAAATATTGAGCTACCAACAACTAGTAATTTAACATTCACCCCCTCTGGAAGTAGTAAGAATGCTTCAAGCAACTCTTTAATACCTTTGTTTTTATTGATACGTCCAAAAAAAGAAATCACAAAATCATCCGATGAAATTCCTAACTGTCTTCTGAGGTCTGATAACTCCGAGTCAGGGAAATTTTGTAAAAAAAGTTCTGTATTAATACCATTATAAACAGTTTGTATGGGAATATCTGGAATTACTACTTGTGACTTATTTTTTAAATAATCAGATACAGTGATAATTTTATCATAAACGCTATAATCTACAGAATACTCATTATTCATTAATAAATCATTATGAAGATGTAAAACAAGATTTCCTTTAAATCTTTTACGAATATAATGACCGTATTCAGGACGATTTTCAATCAAAACTGTATCAAAACCAGACAAGTCTGGCAATTGACTGATATAAGCGTTCCCTACGAAGAAAGGTGAATATTTATTGATGGTATAACGTATTATTTTGTTTATTTTATATTTAAGTGAATGAATATCTATATAGACAAATTGGGCATACTTGTATTTTTTTGAATCCTCACGCGCCTCCTTATGGTCACAACTAACGACCGTAATTTCATCATGATTATATTTCTCATTGTAACTTAAATAATTATCAATGAGATTTTCTACTGCTCCCCCTTTTACAGCTGGAATCGGTAGTCCACTCACTCCGACTGAAACAATGCAAATTTTCATTAAATCCACCTTTCCTATAAAATAACGAAATATAAACTATCTCATTTCGTACGTCCCCCTATAAGAATCTTTTCATATTCTCTTGCTTTATCTTCATAATTATAATGTTCAAGGATATCGTGCAGTGCATTCTGAGAGTACTCTTGTCTCTTCTCTTTATCTAGACTCGCAATCATTTTTAATGAATCTCTCAAACTTAATTTACTGTTAGCCTTGAACGTCCAACCATTATAATGAGAAGTTCTATCGAGGTTGATATTATTATCTTCCAATAAAACTGGTAAACCACAGGCCTGTGCATCATAAAAACTTAAACTACATTGTTTAGGAAATAAAGCAAAATCTGCTACCTGAAAAAACTGTGCTAATTTTTGATATTTTTGAGTCGGAAAGCGCAAGATTTGATTTTCAGATTGGGAGAAACTTTTCTCGACAGCTTCTCCATACTCTCCATTTGTATTACCCACTATAATGAAAACAATTGGTTGCTCCGTATTTAACTTTTTACTTAGAGACTCTGCTAAAAACATCCCACCCTTATGCTCATCTAACTTTCCTGCGTAAACACAAATAAGAGCATCTGAAGCAATTTGATATTGAGAACGAAAATCTTCCTTAACCTGGCTATCTGCGTGAAAGAACGCTGTATCTGACCCATAAGAAATCCATGGAGCTTGCGACAAAGGAATTCCCAAGTGTTTTTCAACATAGTTATCATCTTGCGTTCGGATAACTGGTATCTGTTCTTTTATCAAAATAGGAGTAATCAAGGTTTTATAAAATCTCCTAAAGTAGGTGTTGAAAGGATTTTTTGATGCCATCTCAAGCATATGACTATCAGTGACGATTCTGCAATTAAATCTCTTTCGTGCTAAAAGGAGACGAATCCCTGTTAAAGTGTCGTTCCCATGAATATACAATACATCTGGAGAAAGACCCTTAATAGCTGAAATAAGCTTTCCAGAAAAAATTGCTCGTCCGCTTACAAAACCATGAAGAGGCAAGCGAATGATCTTCACATGATACTTTTCTTCATATTTTCTATCTCTCTTCTCTATATTTTCTCGTCCAAAAAATTGGGTAAGATTATCGGGGATTTTATCCATTTCTGAAGTGATGATCACTTGTTCATGACCAAACTTTGCTAGATATTTTGGTAAAACATTAATCTGGTAACCTGCATCTGGATGAAAAAAATCTTCTACATGTACTATTTTCATATTATCTTCTTTCTATCTTTAAAAGGTTTTTCCACTTATCTAGGATATAAGTTGTTGACAATTCTTCTGCTGGAATAACACTCGATTTTGCAACTTGTTCTCGCAACTCTAAACTAGCCATCAATTTAGATAAAGTTTTTGCATAGATATTTATATCAAAACAATCAATCAAAAAACCATTTCTTCCATCTGAAATAATATCAGATGGTCCACAGTTACAATCAAATGAAACAACTGGCATCTGGTAGTTTTTAGCCTCTAATAATACAGTTGGTAATCCTTCATGGCGTGATGTCATGGCGTAGATAGAGTAGTCAGGATAGCACTCCCGAACATTCTGAACAAGCCCTTTCAAATTTATAAAACCTTCTAATTGGTACTCCCTGACTTTCTCCTCTAATTTTTCTCTATCGGAACCATCACCATAAATATCCCACTGCCAATCTGGATACCTTAATTGTATTTGACTAGCTACCTCAAGAGCCAGATCAAAACCTTTTTGTCGTCCTAAAGAGCCAACACTGATAATTTTTTTAGAAGAGAGCTGACACTTAGCTGTTTGTGAATCCATGTCTAGGATATTATAGATTTGTTCAATATGAGCCTTAGGACGATTCTCTTTGTAAAATCCTTCATCTTTTTTAGTCAAGACAACAATACTCTCAGCAAAACGACAGGCTAGCTTTCGCCCCAACCATTCTAGACCAAACGATCTCCCAAAGTAAAAACACTGATGTTCCCATGCCAAAAGTCTGATAGGAATCCCCAAACTAGCAAACCAAAGAAAGGATACTAGACCAGTTCCTGACGATAGAACAACATCAAACTGCTGTTTTTTCAACACTTTTCGCAAAGCTCCACTAACTTTAAAAAAATTCTTCTTCAAATTAACATGTTCTTTCAAAAGATAGCTCACCTGAACTCTATCTGAAAGTTCAAAAGCTGGTAGCTCATTTTCCGAAAAGATGCTGATAATTGTAACGTCTATATTTTGACAAAGTTCATTAACAAGAGCTGTCGTGACGCGCTGCACTCCTCCTATTTTTGAAATATCAGATAATAAAATTGCTAACTTCATCCTTTTCCTGCACTTTCCATCTATAGTAACAATAAGTAAAGGTCACTAAAAACCATAGTCTACCATCTGCAAGATAGCTTCCACTAAAACTCATGTGAACACAAGCTTCGATACACATCAGAATAAGTAAACTAACTTTCCAATCAATTTTTCGTAATTTGTACAATATTACTGAAGAAGCAAAGAAAGCCGAAAGAAAAATTAATAAACCAAAACTTCCCATATCATGCAATAAATCCAATACAATATTATGTGAATATCCATTAAATTTAAAAAAAGTTGAACCAACTCCCCATCCTAAAAAGGGTTTTTCCTGTATTGCAGACCAAACAGTATCATAAATCAATAGTCTATTATCTGTAGATATACGTTCAGGTCTGCCGAAGAAGTTCAACAATCGCTCTCCACCGTCCATATTCAAGAGCCATGTAAAATCCAAACCTTTTGTAAAAAAAACAACTAGAGCTATAGCAGACAAACCTCCAATGAATGAGAAAAGGAACTTAAAATTCATAGCAATTCTTATTAATAATATTCCTGTAAAAAAAATTAATAAGATAAAGGCACCTCTCCCACCTCCTGAGAGTGCACTAAAAGCTTGAATCAGAAGTAAAAAATATCTAATAAAATTCCATGCTGAGAATCTGAAATACGTCAGTTGCTCCTCCAATATTTTCTCTTTGTATATAATATTAAACACATTAATCATATAAGCTGTCATAGCATAATAAGATAAAGATTGGTAAATAATAATGCTATTTCTAGGAGATAGGGCAGCTAAAAATGATGTCAATGTATAGAAAAGCATCATAGGTTCTGACCATTTTATGAAACCTTTTATATGATTATTCTTAGCCAACAGCATCGCTACTAATATCGCAGGAACTGGACGAATCAGAAAGGAATTGAAGAAAGACTGATACAACTCTACGTTAGTCGAATAAAAAAAACTAGTTGAATAAAAAATTAAAATAAAAATAAAAACCAATAGAGATATAAAAACTTCATATCTTGTGTAATATATTCTAGTAATAAAAATTCCTATCGAGATAACTGCCAAAAGAGAACCTGCAATTTGTAAACTAATATTCGGGAAAAACACCTTTAACGAATCAATAAAAGCATAAGAATTTGGAAGAGTCCAAGCCAAAATAGCCAAAAGGTGATAATAAATTCTTTTCATCATTTTAATGCAAATTCCTCATTTTCCTATAATTCAAGTTCTAATATAAATATTTCATTTGTTTAATAAAACTTGCAATTGAAAAATCTAATTTTTCTGTTTTAGATAGCTGAGAGACTTTTTCTAACGAAGATAAAATAGAATCTACGTTTC
>JAWHFN010000007.1:0-24425 GCA_032565555.1 Streptococcus mitis
CTAGCCGCAGGTTGCTCAAAGCACTGCTTTGAGGTTGTAGATAAGACTGACGAAGTCAGTTACATATATCTACGGTAAGGCGACGCTGACGTGGTTTGAAGAGATTTTCGAAGAGTATGAGAGTCAGCTCTCGCTTTTCTCATAGTGGGAGGTAAAAGGATGGAACTACGCAGACCAAGATTAGCAGATAAAGAAACAGTTTTAGAGATGATGGCAGAGTTTGAAAAGAGTCAATCAGCCCATGATGGAGGATTTTGGGATACAGAGAACTTTGTGTATGAAGAGTGGTTGGAAACAAATATGAAAAAAGAGATGGGAATAAACTTGCCTGAAAATCGTGTTCCTTCTATTCAACTTGTATCATTTGATGATGTAGGTCGTGCTCTAGGATTTTTGAATCTGCGATTGAGACTGAATGAGGGGTTACTGAATTATGCTGGCCACATTGGCTACTCCATTCGTCCATCAGAAAGAGGCAAGGGTTATGCTAAGGAAACTCTCCGTCAGGGCTTGCAAGTTGTTAAGGCAAAGAACATCAAGAAAACTCTTGTAACCTGTAGCGTGAATAATCCTACTAGCAGAGCAGTCATTTTAGCAAATGGTGGGTTCCTTGAGGATGTTCGTAATGGAGTCGAGCGTTATTGGATAGAGGTGGCGAATGAATAATCCAAAACCACAAGAATGGAAAAGTGAGGAACTCAGTCAAGGGCGGATTATTGATTACAAGGCCTTTAACTTTGTAGATGGAGAAGGCGTGCGTAACTCTCTCTATGTATCAGGTTGTATGTTTCACTGCGAGGGATGTTATAATGTTGCGACTTGGTCTTTCAATGCAGGAATTCCCTACACAGCAGAATTAGAAGAGCAGATCATGGCAGATCTTGCTCAACCCTATGTTCAAGGCTTGACTTTGCTAGGAGGGGAACCCTTCCTCAATACGGGCATTCTCTTACCTCTCGTTAAACGCATTCGAAAGGAATTGCCAGACAAGGACATCTGGTCCTGGACCGGCTACACTTGGGAAGAAATGATGTTGGAGACACAAGATAAACTGGAACTCTTATCACTGATTGACATTCTGGTTGATGGTCGATACGATCGAACTAAAAGAAATCTCATGCTCCAGTTTCGAGGTTCTTCCAATCAACGAATTATCGATGTGCAAAAATCTCTCAAAAGTGGGCAAGTAGTGATTTGGGACAAACTCAATGATGGAAAAGAAAGCTATGAACAGGTGAAGAGAGAGTAACTTTCTTCCATAAAATACTTAAATAAATGACCTGTCAAAAAAGAAAACATTTTCATGTTAAAAATTTTAAAAAAACAGCAACAAATCCCTTGCAATCGCAGGGGCTTTGTGTTATTCTATTATGGTGCTGTAAATTACAGCCTTAGCTTTGATGCAAGAGGTTGCGACACGCTCGGTTGCATTGCCACGCAACTCGCGTCGGTTTTCTTGTGGAGCTAGCCTATTATCTTAAATAGACGAAAAGGAGAAAAAGATGGCAAACAAAAAAATCCGTATCCGTTTGAAAGCTTACGAACACCGTACGCTTGACACAGCGGCTGCAAAAATCGTAGAATCAGCTACTCGTACAGGTGCACAAGTTGCGGGTCCAATCCCACTTCCAACTGAACGTAGCCTCTACACAATCATTCGTGCGACTCACAAATATAAAGACTCTCGCGAACAATTTGAAATGCGTACACACAAACGTTTGATCGATATCGTTAACCCAACTCAAAAAACAGTTGATGCTTTGATGAAATTGGATCTTCCAAGTGGTGTAAACGTAGAAATCAAACTTTAATCTAAAATATAAAAGAGCAGAGGCTGGTGTTTCAATTTAATTGAACACGGGCTAAACTCGGTGTGAAAAAGATAAACTTCCTAGTATCTGCTAGACACTGCGTCAGTTTCCTATTTTCACTTTGAGTTTGACGCCCTTTGTATCTTAGACTTGAGCATAAAAAACGCTCGTTAAAAACTTTTTGAATAAAAAATATAGAAAAGGAACTATTTTCTCATGACAAAAGGAATCTTAGGGAAAAAAGTGGGAATGACTCAAATCTTCACTGAAGCTGGCGAATTGATCCCTGTAACAGTTATCGAAGCAACTCCAAACGTTGTTCTTCAAGTTAAAACTGTTGAAACAGACGGATACAACGCTATCCAAGTTGGTTTCGATGACAAACGCGAAGTATTGAGCAACAAACCTGCTAAAGGACATGTAGCGAAAGCTAACACGGCTCCTAAGCGCTTCATTCGTGAATTCAAAAACGTTGAAGGCTTGGAAGTTGGTGCTGAAATCACAGTTGAAACATTCGCAGCTGGAGACGTTGTTGACGTAACTGGTACTTCTAAAGGTAAAGGTTTCCAAGGTGTTATCAAACGCCACGGACAATCACGTGGACCAATGGCTCACGGTTCTCGTTACCACCGTCGTCCAGGTTCTATGGGACCTGTTGCACCTAACCGCGTATTCAAAGGTAAAAACCTTGCAGGACGTATGGGTGGCGACCGCGTAACAATTCAAAACCTTGAAGTTGTACAAGTTGTTCCAGAAAAGAACGTTATCCTTATCAAAGGTAACGTACCAGGTGCTAAGAAATCTCTTATCACTATCAAATCAGCAGTTAAAGCTGGTAAATAATAAGGAAAGGGGAATACAGTCAAAATGGCAAATGTAACATTATTCGACCAAACTGGTAAACAAGCGGGCGAAGTTGTTCTTAACGATGCAATCTTTGGTATCGAACCAAACCAATCTGTTGTGTTTGATGTGATCATCAGCCAACGTGCTAGCCTTCGTCAAGGAACTCACGCAGTTAAAAACCGCTCAGCTGTTTCAGGTGGTGGACGCAAACCATGGCGTCAAAAAGGAACTGGACGTGCTCGTCAAGGTTCTATCCGCTCTCCACAATGGCGTGGTGGTGGAATCGTCTTCGGACCAACTCCACGTAGCTATGCGTACAAACTTCCTCAAAAAGTTCGTCGCCTTGCGCTTAAATCTGTTTACTCAGAAAAAGTTGCTGAAAATAAATTTGTAGCCGTTGATTCTCTTGAATTTACAGCTCCAAAAACTGCTGAATTTGCAAAAGTTCTTGCAGCTTTGAGCATCGATTCTAAAGTCCTTGTTATTCTTGAAGAAGGAAACGAATTCGCAGCTCTTTCAGCTCGTAACCTTCCAAACGTGAAAGTTGCGACTGCTACAACTGCAAGTGTTCTTGACATCGCAAATAGTGACAAACTTCTTGTTACTCAAGCAGCTATCTCTAAAATCGAGGAGGTTCTTGCATAATGAATTTGTATGATGTTATCAAAAAACCTGTCATCACTGAAAGCTCAATGGCTCAACTTGAAGCAGGAAAATATGTATTTGAAGTTGACACTCGTGCACACAAACTTTTGATCAAGCAAGCTGTTGAAGCTGCTTTCGAAGGTGTTAAAGTTGCTAACGTTAACACAATCAACGTAAAACCAAAAGCTAAACGTGTTGGACGTTACACTGGTTTTACTAACAAAACTAAAAAAGCTATCATCACACTTACAGCTGATTCTAAAGCAATCGAGTTGTTTGCTGCTGAAGCTGAATAATCTAAGGAGGAAATATCGTGGGAATTCGTGTTTATAAACCAACAACAAACGGTCGCCGTAATATGACTTCTTTGGATTTCGCTGAAATCACAACAAGCACTCCTGAAAAATCATTGCTTGTTGCATTGAAGAGCAAGGCTGGTCGTAACAACAACGGTCGTATCACAGTTCGTCACCAAGGTGGTGGACATAAACGTTTCTACCGTTTGGTTGACTTCAAACGTAACAAAGACAACGTTGAAGCAGTTGTTAAAACAATCGAGTACGATCCAAACCGTTCTGCAAACATCGCTCTTGTACACTACACTGACGGTGTGAAAGCGTACATCATCGCTCCAAAAGGTCTTGAAGTTGGTCAACGTATCGTTTCAGGTCCAGAAGCAGATATCAAAGTCGGAAACGCTCTTCCACTTGCTAACATCCCAGTTGGTACTTTGATCCACAACATCGAGTTGAAACCAGGTCGTGGTGGTGAATTGGTACGTGCTGCTGGAGCTTCTGCTCAAGTATTGGGTCAAGAAGGTAAATACGTTCTTGTTCGTCTTCAATCTGGTGAAGTACGTATGATCCTTGGAACTTGTCGTGCTACAGTTGGTGTTGTCGGAAACGAACAACATGGACTTGTTAACCTTGGTAAAGCAGGACGTAGCCGTTGGAAAGGTATCCGCCCAACAGTTCGTGGTTCTGTAATGAACCCTAACGATCACCCACACGGTGGTGGTGAAGGTAAAGCACCAGTTGGTCGTAAAGCACCATCTACTCCATGGGGCAAACCTGCTCTTGGTCTTAAAACTCGTAACAAGAAAGCGAAATCTGACAAACTTATCGTTCGTCGTCGCAACGAGAAATAATATTAAACTAGTCGCTTAAGTAACTAGTAAATCCGCCAGCTCGGTAGCGCTCCATAGGAGCGCAAGCCGCTGTGGTACAACATTTAAAGGAGAAAATATAAAAATGGGACGCAGTCTTAAAAAAGGACCTTTCGTCGATGAGCATTTGATGAAAAAAGTTGAAGCTCAAGCTAACGACGAAAAGAAAAAAGTTATTAAAACTTGGTCACGTCGTTCAACGATCTTCCCAAGTTTCATTGGTTACACTATCGCAGTTTATGACGGACGTAAACACGTACCTGTTTACATCCAAGAAGACATGGTAGGTCACAAACTTGGTGAATTTGCACCAACTCGTACTTACAAAGGTCACGCTGCAGACGACAAGAAAACACGTAGAAAATAAGGAGAACATAAATGGCAGAAATTACTTCAGCTAAAGCAATGGCTCGTACAGTACGTGTTTCACCTCGTAAATCACGTCTTGTTCTTGATAACATCCGTGGTAAAAGCGTAGCCGATGCAATCGCAATCTTGACATTCACTCCAAACAAAGCTGCTGAAATCATCTTGAAAGTTTTGAACTCAGCTGTAGCTAACGCTGAAAACAACTTTGGTTTGGATAAAGCTAACTTGGTAGTATCTGAAGCATTCGCAAACGAAGGACCAACTATGAAACGTTTCCGTCCACGTGCGAAAGGTTCAGCTTCACCAATCAACAAACGTACAGCTCACATCACTGTAGCTGTTGCAGAAAAATAAGGAGGTAAAATCGTGGGTCAAAAAGTACATCCAATTGGTATGCGTGTCGGCATCATCCGTGATTGGGATGCCAAATGGTATGCTGAAAAAGAATACGCGGATTACCTTCATGAAGATCTTGCAATCCGTAAATTCGTTCAAAAAGAACTTGCTGACGCAGCAGTTTCAACTATCGAAATCGAACGCGCAGTAAACAAAGTTAACGTTTCACTTCACACTGCTAAACCAGGTATGGTAATCGGTAAAGGTGGTGCTAACGTTGATGCACTCCGTGCAAAACTTAACAAATTGACTGGAAAACAAGTACACATCAACATCATCGAAATCAAACAACCTGATTTGGATGCTCACCTTGTAGGTGAAGGTATTGCTCGTCAATTGGAGCAACGTGTTGCTTTCCGTCGTGCACAAAAACAAGCAATCCAACGTGCAATGCGTGCTGGAGCTAAAGGAATCAAAACTCAAGTATCAGGTCGTTTGAACGGTGCAGATATCGCCCGTGCTGAAGGATACTCTGAAGGAACTGTTCCACTTCACACACTTCGTGCAGATATCGATTACGCTTGGGAAGAAGCAGATACTACATACGGTAAACTTGGTGTTAAAGTATGGATCTACCGTGGTGAAGTTCTTCCAGCTCGCAAAAACACTAAAGGAGGTAAATAACCAATGTTAGTACCTAAACGTGTTAAACACCGTCGTGAATTCCGTGGAAAAATGCGCGGTGAAGCAAAAGGTGGAAAAGAAGTAGCATTCGGTGAATATGGTCTTCAAGCTACAACTAGCCACTGGATCACTAACCGCCAAATCGAAGCTGCTCGTATCGCCATGACTCGTTACATGAAACGTGGTGGTAAAGTTTGGATTAAAATCTTCCCACACAAATCATACACTGCTAAAGCTATCGGTGTGCGTATGGGATCTGGTAAAGGGGCACCTGAAGGTTGGGTAGCACCAGTTAAACGTGGTAAAGTGATGTTCGAAATCGCTGGTGTATCTGAAGAGATCGCTCGCGAAGCGCTTCGTCTTGCTAGCCACAAATTGCCAGTTAAATGTAAATTCGTAAAACGTGAAGCAGAATAAGGAGAAGGCATGAAACTTAATGAAGTAAAAGAATTTGTTAAAGAACTTCGTGGTCTTTCTCAAGAAGAACTCGCGAAGCGCGAAAACGAATTGAAAAAAGAATTGTTTGAACTTCGTTTTCAAGCTGCTACTGGTCAATTGGAACAAACAGCTCGCTTGAAAGAAGTTAAAAAACAAATCGCTCGTATCAAAACAGTTCAATCTGAAGCGAAATAATAGACTAGGGAAGGAGAAATTTCAATGGAACGCAATAATCGTAAAGTTCTTGTTGGACGTGTTGTATCTGACAAAATGGACAAAACAATCACAGTTGTAGTTGAAACAAAACGTAACCACCCAGTCTATGGTAAACGTATTAACTACTCTAAAAAATACAAAGCTCATGATGAAAACAATGTTGCCAAAGAAGGCGATATCGTACGTATCATGGAAACTCGTCCGCTTTCAGCTACAAAACGTTTCCGTCTTGTAGAAGTTGTTGAAGAAGCGGTCATCATCTAATCAAACCTGAAAGGAGAAAACTGAAATGATTCAAACAGAAACTCGTTTGAAAGTCGCAGACAACAGCGGTGCTCGCGAAATCTTGACTATCAAAGTTCTTGGTGGTTCAGGACGTAAATTTGCAAACATCGGTGATGTTATCGTGGCATCTGTAAAACAAGCTACTCCTGGTGGTGCGGTTAAAAAAGGTGACGTTGTTAAAGCAGTTATCGTTCGTACTAAATCAGGTGCTCGTCGTGCTGATGGTTCATACATCAAATTTGACGAAAACGCAGCAGTTATCATCCGTGAAGACAAAACTCCTCGCGGAACACGTATCTTTGGCCCAGTTGCACGTGAATTGCGTGAAGGTGGCTTCATGAAGATCGTGTCACTTGCTCCAGAAGTACTTTAATTTTTAGAAACAAACTAGTCCCCTGGATTTACCTCCAGGGTGCCCTTATGGGCGTAAGAAAAATCAAGGAGAAACCTAATGTTTGTAAAAAAAGGCGACAAAGTTCGCGTAATCGCTGGTAAAGATAAGGGAACAGAAGCTGTTGTCCTTACTGCCCTTCCAAAAGTAAACAAAGTTATCGTTGAAGGTGTTAACATCGTTAAGAAACACCAACGTCCAACTAACGAGCTTCCTCAAGGTGGTATCATCGAGAAAGAAGCAGCTATCCACGTATCAAACGTTCAAGTTTTGGACAAAAATGGTGTAGCTGGTCGTGTTGGTTACAAATTTGTAGACGGTAAAAAAGTTCGCTACAACAAAAAATCAGGCGAAGTGCTTGATTAATCACGAAGGAAAGGAGAAGTATAATGGCAAATCGTTTAAAAGAAAAATATCTTAATGAAGTAGTTCCTGCTTTGACAGAACAATTCAACTACTCATCAGTGATGGCTGTGCCTAAAGTAGATAAGATCGTTTTGAACATGGGTGTTGGTGAAGCTGTATCAAACGCTAAAAGCCTTGAAAAAGCTGCTGAAGAATTGGCACTTATCTCAGGTCAAAAACCACTTATCACTAAAGCTAAAAAATCAATCGCCGGCTTCCGTCTTCGTGAAGGTGTTGCGATCGGTGCAAAAGTTACCCTTCGTGGTGAACGTATGTACGAATTCTTGGATAAATTGGTTTCAGTTTCACTTCCACGTGTACGTGACTTCCACGGTGTTCCAACAAAATCATTTGATGGACGCGGAAACTACACACTTGGTGTGAAAGAACAATTGATCTTCCCAGAAATCAACTTCGATGACGTTGACAAAACTCGTGGTCTTGACATCGTTATCGTAACAACTGCTAACACTGACGAAGAGTCACGTGCATTGCTTACAGGCCTTGGAATGCCTTTTGCAAAATAATATAGGAGGTAAATCTAATGGCTAAAAAATCAATGATTGCTAAGAACAAACGTCCAGCGAAGTTCTCTACTCAAGCTTATACTCGTTGTGAAAAATGTGGTCGTCCACATTCAGTTTACCGCAAATTTAAACTTTGCCGTGTTTGCTTCCGTGAATTAGCTTACAAAGGACAAATCCCTGGTGTAACAAAAGCATCTTGGTAATTTAAGATATCAAGGGCGTCAAAACTCCAAGTGAAAATAGGAAACTTGACGAAGAAACTGAAGTTTCTAGGAAAGTTTATCTTTTTCACACAGAGTTTAGCCCGGGTTCAGTTGGACTTGCCAATTTGAACACGAGCTATAGCTTTGGCAAAAAAGACCAATTTGCTTTGGAGCATCGCTCCTGCATCAAATTGCCTATTTTTGCTCGTGCTGTTACGCTCTTTGTATCATGTATTAACTAGCAAGTGCAACTTGCAAACTACTAGTAAGAGGAGAAAAACAAAATGGTTATGACTGACCCAATCGCAGACTTCCTAACTCGTATTCGTAACGCTAACCAAGCGAAACACGAAGTACTTGAAGTACCTGCATCAAACATCAAAAAAGGGATTGCTGAAATCCTTAAACGCGAAGGTTTTGTAAAAAACGTTGAAATCATCGAAGATGACAAACAAGGCATCATCCGTGTATTCCTTAAATACGGACCAAACGGTGAAAAAGTTATCACTAACTTGAAACGTGTTTCTAAACCAGGACTTCGTGTCTACAAAAAACGTGAAGACCTTCCAAAAGTTCTTAACGGACTTGGAATTGCTATCCTTTCAACTTCTGAAGGTTTGCTTACTGATAAAGAAGCACGCCAAAAGAATGTTGGTGGTGAGGTTATTGCTTACGTTTGGTAATATTTAGCTCCCAATTTCTTTGTGACTCTTCGTTATCGTCTCTTGCCTAACCCAAAGTTATGCCTGCGAGACGATGCCTAGATTCACTTTGAAATTGAAACCTAAATGTTCCTTTAAATCGAGAAATCGATTTAACCCCGTGAAAACTGGCCGTTCTGGCCTGACAATCTAACAGGAGAAAATAAACATGTCACGTATTGGTAATAAAGTTATCGTGTTGCCTGCTGGTGTTGAACTCACTAACAATGACAACGTTGTAACTGTAAAAGGACCTAAAGGAGAACTTACTCGTGAGTTCTCAAAAGATATTGAAATTCGTGTGGAAGGTACTGAAGTAACTCTTCACCGTCCAAACGATTCAAAAGAAATGAAAACTATCCACGGAACTACTCGTGCCCTTTTGAACAACATGGTTGTTGGTGTATCAGAAGGATTCAAGAAAGAACTTGAAATGCGCGGGGTTGGTTACCGTGCACAACTTCAAGGATCTAAACTTGTTTTGGCTGTTGGTAAATCTCATCCAGATGAAGTTGAAGCTCCAGAAGGAATTACTTTTGAACTTCCAAACCCAACAACAATCGTTGTTAGCGGAATTTCAAAAGAAGTAGTTGGTCAAACAGCTGCTTACGTACGTAGCCTTCGTTCACCAGAGCCATATAAAGGTAAAGGTATCCGTTACGTTGGTGAATTCGTTCGCCGTAAAGAAGGTAAAACAGGTAAATAATGTTGAGTGGTTGATTTTCAACCACCAACCTATTTTCCAACTTTGTGCATAGCACACGATTTAAAACTAAAGAGGTGAAAACTGTGATTTCAAAACCAGATAAAAACAAACTCCGCCAAAAACGCCACCGTCGCGTTCGCGGAAAACTCTCTGGAACTGCTGATCGCCCACGTTTGAACGTATTCCGTTCTAATACAGGCATCTACGCTCAAGTGATTGATGACGTAGCGGGTGTAACGCTCGCAAGTGCTTCAACTCTTGACAAAGAAGTTTCAAAAGGAACTAAAACTGAACAAGCCGTTGCTGTCGGTAAACTCGTTGCAGAACGTGCAAACGCTAAAGGTATTTCAGAAGTGGTGTTCGACCGCGGTGGATATCTATATCACGGACGTGTGAAAGCTTTGGCTGATGCAGCTCGTGAAAACGGATTGAAATTCTAATAGGAGGACACTAGAAAATGGCATTTAAAGACAATGCAGTTGAATTAGAAGAACGCGTAGTTGCTGTCAACCGTGTTACAAAAGTTGTTAAAGGTGGACGTCGTCTTCGTTTCGCAGCTCTTGTTGTTGTTGGTGACCACAACGGTCGCGTAGGATTTGGTACTGGTAAAGCTCAAGAAGTTCCAGAAGCAATCCGTAAAGCAGTAGATGATGCTAAGAAAAACTTGATCGAAGTTCCTATGGTTGGAACAACAATCCCACACGAAGTTCTTTCAGAATTCGGTGGAGCTAAAGTATTGTTGAAACCTGCTGTAGAAGGTTCTGGAGTTGCCGCTGGTGGTGCAGTTCGTGCCGTTGTGGAATTGGCAGGTGTGGCAGATATTACATCTAAATCACTTGGTTCTAACACTCCAATCAACATTGTTCGTGCAACTGTTGAAGGTTTGAAACAATTGAAACGCGCTGAAGAAGTTGCTGCCCTTCGTGGTATTTCAGTTTCTGATTTGGCATAAGAAAGGGGATAAAATGGCTCAAATTAAAATTACTTTGACTAAGTCTCCAATCGGACGCATTCCATCACAACGTAAAACTGTTGTAGCACTTGGACTTGGCAAATTGAACAGCTCTGTTATTAAAGAAGATAACGCTGCTATCCGTGGTATGATCACAGCAGTATCTCACTTGGTAACAGTTGAAGAAGTAAACTAATGAATTTTTAGGGGATGTGCACTATACCATCCCCTAAAACTAGATATAGTCATCTATGATGACGTCGTATAGGCGAGTTGATGGGGGAGACAACCTTTTCTCCCTTATCGGCGCTAGCATTTTACAAAAGAGGAGAAAATAAAAATGAAACTTCATGAATTGAAACCTGCAGAAGGTTCTCGTAAAGTACGTAACCGCGTTGGTCGTGGTACTTCATCAGGTAACGGTAAAACATCTGGTCGTGGTCAAAAAGGTCAAAAAGCTCGTAGCGGTGGCGGAGTTCGCCTTGGTTTTGAAGGTGGACAAACTCCATTGTTCCGTCGTCTTCCAAAACGTGGATTCACTAACATCAACGCTAAAGAATACGCAATTGTGAACCTTGACCAATTGAACGTCTTTGAAGATGGTGCTGAAGTTACTCCAGTTGTTCTTATCGAAGCAGGAATTGTTAAAGCTGAAAAATCAGGTATTAAAGTTCTTGGTAACGGTGAGTTGACTAAGAAATTGACTGTGAAAGCAGCTAAATTCTCTAAATCAGCTGAAGAAGCTATCACTGCTAAAGGTGGTTCAGTAGAAGTCATCTAAGAGAGGTGACCTATGTTTTTTAAATTATTAAGAGAAGCTCTTAAGGTCAAGCAGGTTCGATCAAAAATTTTATTTACAATTTTTATCGTTTTGGTCTTTCGTATCGGAACTAGTATTACAGTTCCTGGTGTGAATGCCAATAGCTTGAATGCTTTAAGTGGATTATCCTTCTTAAACATGTTGAGCTTAGTCTCAGGGAATGCCATGAAAAACTTCTCAGTTTTTGCTCTTGGTGTTAGTCCCTACATTACTGCCTCTATCGTTGTCCAACTCTTGCAAATGGATATTTTACCCAAGTTTGTAGAGTGGGGTAAACAAGGGGAAGTAGGTCGAAGAAAATTAAATCAAGCTACTCGTTATATTGCTCTTGTTCTAGCCTTTGTGCAATCTATCGGGATTACAGCTGGTTTTAATACTTTGGCTGGAGCTCAATTGTTGAAAACAGCTCTTACTCCACAAGTCTTTATCATGATTGGTATCATCTTAACAGCTGGTAGCATGATTGTGACTTGGTTGGGAGAGCAAATTACAGATAAGGGATACGGAAATGGTGTTTCTATGATTATCTTTGCCGGGATTGTTGCCTCAATTCCAGAGATGATTCAGGGCATCTATGTGGACTACTTTGTGAACGTCCCAAGTAGCCGTATCAACTCATCCATCATTTTCGTAATCATTTTGATTATTACTGTATTGTTGATCATTTATTTTACAACTTATGTTCAACAAGCAGAATACAAAATTCCAATCCAATATACTAAGGTTGCACAAGGTGCTCCATCTAGCTCTTACCTTCCTTTGAAGGTAAACCCTGCTGGAGTTATCCCTGTTATCTTTGCAAGTTCGATTACTGCAGCGCCTGCGGCTATTCTTCAGTTTTTGAGTGCTACAGGTCATGATTGGGCTTGGGTAAGAACAGCACAAGAAATGCTGGCAACAACTTCACCAACTGGTATTGCTATGTATGCTTTATTGATTATTCTCTTTACATTCTTCTATACGTTTGTACAGATTAATCCTGAAAAAGCGGCAGAGAATCTACAAAAGAGCGGTGCCTATATCCACGGAGTTCGTCCTGGTAAAGGTACAGAAGAATATATGTCTAAACTTCTTCGTCGTCTTGCAACTGTTGGTTCTCTCTTCCTTGGTGTGATTTCTATTTTACCGATCGTAGCAAAAGATGTTTTCGGACTTTCAGAAGCAGTTGCTTTTGGAGGAACCAGTCTTTTGATCATTATCTCTACAGGTATTGAAGGAATCAAACAATTGGAAGGCTACCTATTGAAACGTAAGTATGTTGGTTTCATGGACAGAACAGAATAAAAGTAATTACTGAATCAGTAATTACTGAGGGAGTGGAGGTTTAACTCTAACATTTGTGAGAGTTTGGTCTCCCCTCTTCTATTTTGTTTTTAAATAGGGGTGAAAAGACTTTTTGCTTCTATTTAAAAATAAAATAAGGAGATCAAATCATGAATCTTTTGATTATGGGCTTACCTGGTGCAGGTAAGGGAACTCAAGCAGCAAAAATCGTAGAACAATTCCATGTTGCACATATCTCAACAGGTGATATGTTCCGCGCTGCAATGGCAAATCAAACTGAAATGGGTGTTCTTGCTAAGTCATACATTGACAAGGGTGAATTGGTTCCTGACGAAGTTACAAATGGAATCGTAAAAGAACGTCTTTCACAAGATGATATTAAAGAAACAGGATTCTTGTTGGATGGTTACCCACGTACAATCGAACAAGCTCATGCCTTGGACAAAACATTGGCTGAACTTGGCATCGAACTAGAAGGTGTTATCAACATAGAAGTGAATCCAGATAGCCTCTTGGAACGTTTGAGTGGTCGTATCATCCACCGCGTAACTGGAGAAACTTTCCACAAGGTCTTTAACCCACCAGTTGACTATAAAGAAGAAGATTACTACCAACGTGAAGATGATAAGCCTGAGACAGTCAAACGTCGTTTGGATGTGAATATTGCTCAAGGGGAACCAATCATTGCTCACTACCGTGCCAAAGGTTTGGTTCATGACATCGAAGGTAATCAAGATATCAATGATGTCTTCTCAGATATCGAAAAAGTATTGACAAATTTGAAATAAAGCGTTTTTCACACTTGCAAAAATCCGCTACAAATGTTATACTGAGATAGTCTGACTTATAATTGTTGTCTCTGTGTCTAGAGGCATCGAATCGAAATTTATGGAGGTGCTTTTGCGTGGCAAAAGACGATGTGATTGAAGTTGAAGGCAAAGTAGTTGATACAATGCCGAATGCAATGTTTACGGTTGAACTTGAAAATGGACATCAGATTTTAGCAACAGTTTCTGGTAAAATTCGTAAAAACTATATTCGTATTTTAGCGGGAGATCGTGTTACTGTCGAAATGAGTCCATATGACTTGACACGTGGACGTATCACTTACCGCTTTAAATAATCGAAAAACTTGGAGGGATAAGAAATGAAAGTAAGACCATCGGTCAAACCAATTTGCGAATACTGTAAAGTTATTCGTCGTAATGGTCGTGTTATGGTAATTTGCCCAGCAAATCCAAAACACAAACAACGTCAAGGATAAGATAGAAAGGAGAAAACATGGCTCGTATTGCTGGAGTTGACATTCCAAATGACAAACGCGTAGTAATCTCATTGACTTATGTTTATGGTATCGGACTTGCAACATCTAAGAAAATTTTGGCTGCTGCTGGAATCTCAGAAGATGTTCGTGTACGTGATCTTACATCAGATCAAGAAGATGCTATCCGTCGTGAAGTGGATGCAATCAAAGTTGAAGGTGACCTTCGTCGTGAAGTAAACTTGAACATCAAACGTTTGATGGAAATCGGTTCATACCGTGGTATCCGTCACCGTCGTGGACTTCCTGTCCGTGGACAAAACACTAAAAACAACGCTCGCACTCGTAAAGGTAAAGCTGTTGCGATTGCTGGTAAGAAAAAATAATATAGGAGGTAAAAGTCTTGGCTAAACCAACACGTAAACGTCGTGTGAAAAAGAATATCGAATCTGGTATTGCTCATATTCACGCTACATTTAATAACACTATTGTTATGATTACTGATGTGCATGGTAATGCAATTGCTTGGTCATCAGCTGGTGCTCTTGGTTTCAAAGGTTCTCGTAAATCTACACCATTCGCTGCTCAAATGGCTTCTGAAGCTGCTGCTAAATCTGCACAAGAACACGGTCTTAAATCAGTTGAAGTTACTGTAAAAGGTCCAGGTTCTGGTCGTGAGTCAGCTATTCGTGCGCTTGCTGCCGCTGGTCTTGAAGTAACAGCAATTCGTGATGTGACTCCAGTGCCACACAATGGTGCTCGTCCTCCAAAACGTCGCCGTGTATAATCATCGCATTACACTGCTTTTCGTTTAAGAGGGAGTAACTAAATGATCGAGTTTGAAAAACCAAATATAACAAAAATTGATGAAAATAAAGATTATGGCAAGTTTGTAATCGAACCACTTGAACGTGGCTACGGTACAACTCTTGGTAACTCTCTTCGTCGTGTACTTCTAGCTTCTCTACCAGGAGCAGCTGTGACATCTATCAATATTGATGGTGTGTTACATGAGTTTGACACAGTTCCAGGTGTTCGTGAAGACGTGATGCAAATCATTCTGAACATTAAAGGAATTGCAGTGAAATCGTACGTTGAAGACGAAAAAATCATCGAACTGGATGTTGAAGGTCCTGCTGAGGTAACAGCTGGTGACATTTTGACAGATAGCGATATTGAAATTGTAAATCCAGATCATTATCTCTTTACAATCGGTGAAGGTTCTTCCCTAAAAGCGACTATGACTGTTAACAGTGGTCGTGGATATGTACCTGCTGATGAAAATAAAAAAGATAATGCACCAGTTGGAACACTTGCTGTAGATTCTATTTATACACCAGTTACAAAAGTCAACTATCAAGTGGAACCTGCTCGTGTAGGTAGCAATGATGGATTTGACAAATTAACCCTTGAAATCTTGACAAATGGAACAATTATTCCAGAAGATGCTTTAGGGCTTTCAGCACGTATTTTGACAGAACATCTTGATTTGTTTACAAATCTTACTGAGATTGCTAAGTCAACTGAAGTGATGAAAGAAGCTGATACTGAATCTGACGACCGTATTTTGGATCGTACGATTGAGGAACTGGACTTGTCTGTGCGTTCATACAACTGTTTGAAACGTGCCGGTATCAATACTGTGCATGATTTGACAGAAAAATCTGAAGCAGAGATGATGAAAGTACGAAATCTTGGACGCAAGAGTTTGGAAGAAGTGAAACTCAAACTCATTGATTTGGGTCTTGGATTAAAAGATAAATAAAGGAGGAATAAATGGCTTACCGTAAACTAGGACGCACTAGCTCACAACGTAAAGCAATGCTTCGCGATTTGACAACTGACCTTTTGATCAACGAATCAATCGTGACAACTGAAGCTCGTGCTAAAGAAATCCGTAAAACTGTTGAAAAAATGATTACTCTAGGTAAACGTGGTGATTTGCATGCACGTCGTCAAGCAGCTGCTTTCGTACGTAATGAAATCGCATCTGAAAACTATGATGAAGCAACTGATAAGTACACTTCTACTACAGCACTTCAAAAATTGTTCTCAGAAATTGCACCTCGTTATGCTGAACGTAACGGTGGATACACTCGTATCCTTAAAACTGAACCACGTCGTGGTGATGCAGCGCCAATGGCGATCATCGAATTAGTATAAAATCATCAATTTTGTTGAGTGTTATGATGATGGAGTCTTGTGCTCTTAGTCTAGCTCTGGTCTACCGCTAGGATTTCGGTCCTAGCGGGAACACTCATCATAAGTTGGGATAGTAGACGCTTGTTTACGAAATTGTTTTTTTCTTAAGAACAACTTCGTAAGCAGGCGTTTTTGAGTATTTTAGTTAGAATTATGCTATACTATTTGAAAAGAATCCTGTTTAATGTTCAGGTTTCCTATTAAAAGAAGAATTGGAGTTTGCTTATGAAAGCGATTATAACTGTTGTTGGTAAAGATAAATCTGGAATTGTTGCAGGTGTTTCTGGTAAAATAGCAGAATTGGGTTTGAATATTGATGATATCTCTCAAACTGTCTTGGATGAATATTTCACGATGATGGCTGTCGTCTCTAGTGATGAAAAGCAAGATTTTACACGTCTTCGTAATGAATTTGAAGCTTTTGGGCAAATTTTGAATGTGAAAATCAACATTCAGAGTGCAGCGATTTTCGAAGCTATGTATAATATCTAGGAGGTTATCATGGATATTAGACAAGTTACTGAAACCATCTCCATGATTGAGGAGCAAAACTTCGATATCAGAACTATTACCATGGGGATTTCCCTTTTGGACTGTATCGATCCAGATATCAATCGTGCTGCAGAGAAAATTTATCAAAAGATTACGACCAAGGCAGCTAATTTGGTGGCTGTTGGGGATGAAATTGCAGCGGAGTTGGGAATTCCAATCGTTAATAAGCGTGTATCTGTGACTCCTATTTCTTTGATTGGTGCAGCGACAGATGCGACAGACTATGTGGTTCTGGCAAAAGCGCTTGATAAAGCTGCGAAAGAAATCGGTGTGGATTTTATTGGTGGTTTTTCTGCCTTGGTACAGAAGGGTTATCAAAAGGGAGATGAGATTCTCATCAATTCTATTCCTCGTGCTTTGGCAGAAACTGACAAGGTCTGCTCGTCAGTTAATATCGGTTCAACCAAGTCTGGTATTAATATGACGGCTGTGGCAGATATGGGACGTATTATCAAGGAAACGGCTCATCTATCTGATATGGGCGCAGCTAAGTTGGTTGTATTTGCTAATGCTGTTGAGGACAATCCGTTTATGGCGGGTGCCTTCCATGGTGTTGGGGAGGCAGATGTTATCATCAATGTCGGTGTTTCGGGTCCTGGTGTGGTCAAGCGTGCCTTGGAAAAAGTTCGTGGAGAGAGCTTTGATGTAGTTGCCGAAACTGTCAAGAAGACTGCCTTTAAAATCACTCGTATTGGTCAATTGGTTGGTCAGATGGCCAGCGAGAGACTGGGTGTGGAGTTTGGTATTGTGGACTTGAGTTTGGCGCCAACCCCTGCGGTTGGAGACTCTGTAGCACGTGTCCTTGAGGAAATGGGTCTAGAAAAAGTTGGCACGCATGGAACGACAGCTGCCTTGGCTCTCTTGAATGACCAAGTTAAGAAGGGCGGAGTGATGGCCTGCAACCAAGTTGGTGGTTTGTCTGGTGCCTTTATTCCTGTTTCCGAGGATGAGGGGATGATTGCTGCAGTGCAAAATGGCTCTCTTAATTTGGAAAAACTGGAGGCCATGACGGCTATCTGTTCTGTTGGTTTGGATATGATTGCCATTCCAGAAGATACGCCTGCTGAAACCATTGCGGCTATGATTGCAGATGAAGCTGCAATTGGTGTCATTAACATGAAAACAACAGCTGTCCGTATCATTCCCAAAGGAAAAGAAGGCGATATGATTGAGTTTGGTGGTCTTCTTGGTACAGCTCCAGTTATGAAGGTCAATGGAGCTTCGTCTGCTGATTTCATCTCTCGTGGAGGACAAATCCCAGCACCAATCCATAGTTTTAAAAATTAAGAAAATAGCAGAAATTTTAAGTTCTATTTAAGGTTAGCTGTGTATACTATAATCATTAAATAAAGACCTCCTAATATTATTTGAAACAGATAATACTGATTTAGTTTGAATTTGATTTTCATCTAATATCTTTATTTAATAGAACTCCTAAACTTTTTCATAATAATCTCCTGCAAAAGTCGCCTGTATGGGTGGCTTTTGTTTTATCATCCATGATATAATAGAAGCAAACGGAGGACGGAAAATGGTAAAAGTACGATTGTATTTGGTACGTCATGGCAAGACCATGTTTAACACGATTGGTCGCGCGCAGGGTTGGAGCGATACTCCCTTAACAGCTGAAGGTGAACGAGGAATTCAAGAATTAGGGATCGGTTTGCGAGAATCTGGTCTACAGTTTGAGCGTGCTTATTCGAGTGATTCTGGTCGCACCATTCAGACTATGGGAATTATCCTTGATGAACTTGGTTTGCAGGGGAAAATCCCTTACCGCATGGACAAGCGTATCAGAGAATGGTGTTTTGGTAGTTTTGACGGAGCTTATGATGGTGATCTTTTCATGGGCATTATTCCTCGTATCTTTAATGTGGACCATGTTCACCAATTGTCTTATGCTGAACTGGCTGAGGGATTGGTAGAGGTTGATACAGCTGGTTGGGCTGAAGGCTGGGAAAAACTCAGTGGCCGCATCAAAGAAGGTTTTGAAGCGATTGCCAAAGAAATGGAAGAACAAGGTGGAGGCAACGCCCTTGTTGTCAGCCACGGAATGACCATTGGGACCATTGTTTATCTGATTAATGGCATGCATCCGCATGGTCTCGATAATGGTAGCGTGACAATCCTTGAATATGAGGACGGGCAGTTTAGCGTTGAGGTTGTCGGTGACCGTAGTTACCGAGAACTAGGACGGGAGAAGATGGAAGAGACAAATAGTTAATAGAAGTTAGCTCCAAGTGTGAGCTAATTTTTTTATTATGCTAAATAAGTTGGATTTGCTATTCAGTCTTTCTTATCCTCCAAGTCCAAAAGAACATTTCTCGTCTTTCAAATTCCCCCAAAAATGGTATAATAGTAACATCACAAAATTGGAGAGAGACCATGAGTTTTTACAATCATAAAGAAATTGAGCCTAAGTGGCAGGGCTACTGGGCAGAACATCATACATTTAAGACAGGAACAGATGCATCAAAACCTAAGTTTTATGCGCTTGACATGTTCCCTTATCCATCTGGAGCGGGTCTGCACGTAGGACACCCAGAAGGTTATACTGCAACCGATATCCTCAGCCGTTACAAACGTGCGCAAGGCTACAATGTCCTTCACCCAATGGGTTGGGATGCCTTTGGTTTGCCTGCAGAGCAATACGCCATGGATACGGGTAATGACCCAGCAGAATTTACAGCGGAGAACATTGCCAACTTCAAACGCCAAATCAATGCGCTTGGATTTTCTTATGACTGGGATCGTGAAGTCAATACAACAGATCCAAACTACTACAAGTGGACGCAATGGATTTTCACTAAGCTTTACGAAAAAGGCTTGGCCTATGAAGCGGAAGTGCCAGTAAACTGGGTTGAAGAATTGGGAACTGCCATCGCCAACGAAGAGGTTCTTCCTGACGGAACTTCTGAGCGTGGAGGCTATCCAGTTGTCCGCAAGCCAATGCGCCAATGGATGCTCAAAATCACGGCCTATGCGGAGCGTTTGCTTAATGACTTAGATGATCTGGATTGGCCAGAGTCTATCAAGGATATGCAACGTAACTGGATTGGTAAATCAACTGGTGCCAATGTAACTTTCAAAGTTAAGGGAACAGACAAGGAATTTACCGTCTTTACTACTCGTCCTGATACTCTTTTCGGTGCGACTTTCACTGTTTTGGCTCCTGAGCATGACTTGGTTGACGCCATCACAAGCACAGAGCAAGCAGAAGCAGTAGCAGACTACAAACACCAAGCCAGTCTGAAATCAGACTTGGCTCGTACAGACCTTGCCAAAGAAAAAACAGGGGTTTGGACTGGTGCTTATGCCATCAACCCTGTTAACGGTAAGGAAATTCCAATCTGGATTGCCGACTATGTTCTTGCTAGTTACGGAACAGGTGCCGTTATGGCTGTACCTGCTCATGACCAACGTGACTGGGAATTTGCCAAACAATTTGACCTTCCAATCGTCGAAGTACTTGAAGGTGGAAACGTTGAAGAAGCTGCCTACACAGAAGATGGTCTTCACGTTAATTCAGACTTCCTAGATAGACTCAACAAAGAAGACGCTATTGCCAAGATCGTGGCTTGGTTGGAAGAAAAAGGCTGTGGACAAGAGAAGGTTACCTACCGTCTCCGCGACTGGCTCTTTAGCCGTCAACGTTACTGGGGTGAGCCAATTCCTATCATTCATTGGGAAGATGGAACTTCAACAGCTGTTCCTGAAAGTGAATTGCCACTTGTCTTGCCTGTAACCAAGGATATCCGTCCTTCAGGTACTGGTGAAAGTCCACTAGCTAACTTGACAGACTGGCTTGAAGTAATTCGTGAAGATGGTGTCAAAGGTCGTCGTGAAACCAACACTATGCCACAATGGGCAGGTTCAAGCTGGTACTATCTCCGCTATATCGATCCACACAATACTGAGAAATTGGCCGATGAGGACCTTCTCAAACAATGGTTGCCAGTAGATATCTACGTGGGTGGTGCAGAGCATGCCGTTCTTCACTTGCTTTACGCTCGTTTCTGGCATAAATTCCTCTATGATCTCGGTGTTGTTCCGACTAAGGAACCATTCCAAAAACTCTTTAACCAAGGAATGATTTTGGGAACCAGCTACCGTGACCACCGTGGGGCTCTTGTGGCGACTGACAAGGTTGAAAAACGTGATGGCTCCTTCTTCCATGTGGAAACAGGGGAAGAGTTGGAGCAAGCACCAGCCAAGATGTCTAAATCGCTCAAGAACGTTGTTAACCCAGATGATGTTGTGGAACAATACGGTGCTGACACCCTTCGTGTTTATGAAATGTTCATGGGCCCACTTGATGCTTCGATTGCTTGGTCAGAAGAAGGTCTGGAAGGAAGCCGTAAATTCCTTGACCGTGTTTACCGTTTGATTACAAGTAAAGAAATCCTTGCGGAAAACAATGGCGCTCTTGACAAGGTTTACAACGAAACCGTTAAAGCTGTCACAGAACAAATCGAATCATTGAAATTCAACACAGCTATTGCCCAACTTATGGTCTTTGTCAATGCGGCAAACAAGGAAGACAAGCTTTATGTAGACTACGCCAAAGGCTTTATCCAATTGATCGCACCATTTGCGCCTCACTTGGCAGAAGAGCTCTGGCAAACAGTTGCAGCAACAGGTGAGTCAATCTCTTACGTGGCTTGGCCAACATGGGACGAAAGCAAATTGGTTGAAGACGAAATCGAAATCGTTGTCCAAATCAAAGGAAAAGTCCGTGCCAAACTCATGGTCGCTAAAGACCTATCACGCGAAGAATTACAAGAAATTGCTCTCGCTGACGAAAAAGTCAAAGCGGAAATTGACGGTAAGGAAATCGTGAAGGTGATTGCAGTACCGAATAAACTCGTTAATATCGTTGTGAAATAAGAAATTGACATAATAAATTAAAAAGAGAGAGACAGTTTTTGTTCACTGTTTGGGAGGTATTAATGAGGAGTCAAAGTCATAAGGAGATTGTTGAAGAATATTCTGTTTTACGGGGGAGTTATGAAGATTGCCTAAATTATGTAGAGAATACGGTAAAGAATATTATTAAAAGTCAATCTATTAACGTTCATGAAATAATAGGGAGAGTAAAAACTGAAGAGTCTCTTTCAGGCAAAGTAAAAAGGAAAGACTATTCTAATTTGGCTGAGATTACCGATCTATGCGGCATTCGAATCATAACGTACTTTAGTGATGATGTTGATAAAATAGCTGAGCTAATCAGTCAAGAGTTCAAGGTTGATGTAGAGAATACTATTGATAAACGTAAGAGTGAGGATCCAACAAAATTTGGTTATGTTTCACTTCATTACGTTGTAAGTTTAAAAGAAGAGAACTCTTCCCCTATTTTATATAGCAGATTTAAAAATATGAAATTGGAGCTACAAATTAGGACAGTTATGCAACATGCTTGGGCTGAAATTGAACACGATCTAGGATATAAAAGTAAGGAAGATATACCCGATAAATATAGAAGGCAGTTTTCAATATTGGCAGGTTTAATTGAATTAGCTGATGATAATTTTGTACAGTTAAAAAATAATATTATTAACTATGAGCGAGAGGTAAAAGAAAAATTAGCTAATTTAAAAGTAGAATTACCAATAGATCGTAGTACTCTTGTGACTTATATAAAAGAGGATGAGTTTCATGTCAATAGTTTGAATGAGATAGAAAAATCATTAGGTAATGTAAAGGTAAGAACTAACTTTGATAATGCTAATCTATCAATCTTAATTCAGAGATCGAAAGTATTAGGTTTAAAAACTATAGGAGACATAGATAAAATATTTAGAAGATATAAAGAAATTTACATAAAAGCAAGGAAACAAATAAGTAAAGAATTAGCTTTAGTTTTTTTTACTATGTCAGTTATGACTCCGTTATTAGAGATTTTTAGAGTGTTAGAATCTGCTGGTGGTGTAGATATCTCTGATGAACAATTTGAAAAGATTTTAGTTGAACAAGAGATTGATGCTTATTATGAATTTATTGCATCTCAATATAATGATTAACGAATTGTGAATTACTGCAACTCGTCAATATAGTTGTGAAATAAGAAATGAATCCTTCAGAGTAGAATCTGGGGGATTTTTTTGAATCTTATTATGAAAGTATGATATACTATGTGCAACTATAATGTTTGGAAAGCGAAACAAGGAGAAGAAAGATGCCAGTAAATGAATATGGTCAGATGATTGGTGAGACAATGGAAGGTTATACACCCGGTGAACTGCCTTCTATTGATTTTTTAGAAGGGCGTTATGCTAGGATAGAGGCTCTTTCAGTGGAAAAGCATGCGGAGGATTTGCTAGCTGTTTATGGCCCGAATACTCCTCGGGAGATGTGGACCTACCTCTTTCAGGAGCCAGTAGCAGACATGGAGGAGCTGGTCAGCCTTTTAAATCAGATGTTGGCTCGTAAGGACCGTTTTTACTATGCAATCATAGACAAGGAGACTGGTAAGGCTTTGGGAACTTTTTCTCTCATGCGCATTGACCAGAATAACCGAGTAATAGAAGTGGGAGCTGTCACTTTTTCTCCAGAGCTCAGGGGGACACGGATAGGGACAGAAGCCCAGTATCTACTGGCTCGCTATGTTTTTGAGGATCTGAACTATCGTCGCTATGAGTGGAAATGCGATGCTCTTAACCTGCTATCAAGACGAGCTGCGGAACGTTTGGGATTTATTTATGAAGGAACATTCCGTCAGGCAGTGGTTTATAAGGGGCGTACGAGGGATACGGATTGGTTGTCTATGATTGATAAGGACTGGCCTAAAGTCAAAGCTCGTTTGGAAATATGGTTGCGTCCTGAAAACTTTGATAAAAATGGACAACAGTACAAGAGCTTGAGAGAGCTTTAAGAGGTGTTGACATGATCACTATTAGAAAGCAAGAAATCGTCAAACTAGAGGACGTTTTGCATCTCTATCAGGCTGCCGGTTGGACAAATTATACAAATCAACCTCAGATGCTGGAGCAGGCCTTATCTCATTCATTAGTGATTTATATGGCGCTTGATGGCGATGCTGTGGTGGGCTTGATTCGTTTGGTTGGAGATGGATTCTCATCAGTATTGGTTCAGGATTTAATCGTTTTACCTAGCTATCAGCACCAAGGAATTGGTAGTGCCCTAATGAAAGAGGCTTTAGAGGATTACAAAGATACCTATCAAGTCCAGCTGGTGACAGAACAGACAGAAAAAAACTTGGGATTTTATCGTTTTATGGGCTTTGAAATCTTATCCACCTATGACTGTACAGGAATGATTTGGATAAACAGAGAAAAATAATAAAACTTGTTTTTTCTTAAGTAAAGTTTAAGGATGGTCTAGTATCATATAGTCATTAAATAAAGACCTCCTAACTTTATTTAATGAAATCCTAAAACTTTTTTTCATCATAATCTCCTAATGAAGTCACCCAATCAGGTGGCTTTTTTGTGGGTAGGTGATGGTGATAGAATTTTTTTGTAAAATAGTAAAATATGAGAAAAGTTAAGCTAGTTTTAAGCTTCGTCATGTATCATATAGTTATTAAATAAAGACCTCCTAACTTTATTTAATGAAATCCTAAAACTTTTTTTCATCATAATCTCCTAATGAAGTCACCCAATCAGG
>JAWHFN010000008.1:0-23219 GCA_032565555.1 Streptococcus mitis
ACTGGTCTTCATCTACGAAGGTTTCCTTTCAGCCCTTACTGGCGAATATATTGCATCTGAGGACTTTGTAGCAACTCCAGCCAACATGAGTGAAATGATCAATGCAGAGCACCACAAGTCTGTAGCTGGTCATGTGGCGACTGAGGACATCACCTTTGGTTACTGTACTGAAATCATGGTAGCTCTTAAGCAAGGTCCAACCTATGCTAAAGATTTTGACTACGACGAATTCCGTAACTACTTGAATGAACTCGGGGATTCTCTCCTCGTTGTCAATGATGATGAAATCGTCAAAGTCCATGTCCATACAGAAGATCCAGGTCTTGTTATGCAAGAAGGTCTCAAATATGGTAGCTTGGTCAAGGTAAAAGTTGACAATATGCGTAACCAACACGAAGCACAGGTTGAGAAAGAAGCTGCTCAAGTTAGCAAGCCAGCTGAAGAAAAAGAGTACGCTTTGATTGCTGTGGTGGCTGGTAAAGGTCTAGCAGATATTTTCCGTTCTCAAGGTGTAGATTATGTTATCGAAGGCGGTCAAACTATGAACCCTTCAACAGAAGACTTTATCAAGGCTGTTGAACAGGTCAACGCTCGTAACATCATCTTCCTGCCGAACAACAAGAACATCTTCATGGCAGCTCAATCTGCAGCAGAAGTTTTGGAGCAACCAGCAGTAGTGGTAGAGGCTCGTACTCTTCCTCAAGGTTTGACAAGTCTTCTTGCCTTTGATCCAAGTAAGTCAATCGAAGAAAACCAAGAACGTATGACAGCTGCTCTTAGCGATGTCGTTAGCGGAAGCGTCACAACAGCTGTTCGTGATACAACCATTGATGGCTTAGAAATCCATGAAAACGACAATCTTGGTATGGTGGATGGGAAAATCCTCGTGTCAAACCCTGATATGCACCAAACCTTGACAGAAACCTTGAAACATATGTTGGATGAAGACAGTGAAATCGTAACCTTCTATGTCGGTGAAGACGGAAGCGAAGAACTTGCCAATGAAATTGCCCAAGAAATCGCAGAAGAATTCGAAGATGTTGAAGTCGAGATTCACCAAGGTCAACAACCTGTTTACCCATACCTATTTAGTGTAGAATAAGATTAATGAAGGACTGAGAAATCAGTTCTTTTTTATTGTTTAGTAAATGAAATCGGTATCTTTTTAATAAAAACAAAAATAACATTCATAAATAAACGTTAAAATAGAAAATTCAGAAAATTTCTTCTTTTGTCTTGAAAAATTTTGAAAAAGTGGTATGATAGTAACAAGTTATTTTTAAGAGGAAAGAAAGGGGAACAATGGAGAAAATCAGTTTAGAATCTCCTAAGACGGGGTCTGACCTAGTTTTGGAAACACTTCGTGATTTAGGAATTGATACCATCTTTGGTTATCCTGGTGGTGCAGTCTTGCCTTTTTATGATGCGATATATAATTTTAAAGGCATTCGCCATATTCTAGGACGCCATGAGCAAGGTTGTCTGCATGAAGCTGAAGGTTATGCCAAATCAACTGGAAAGTTGGGTGTTGCCGTCGTCACTAGCGGACCGGGAGCAACAAATGCCATTACAGGGATTGCAGATGCCATGAGCGATAGCGTTCCCCTTTTGGTCTTTACAGGTCAGGTGGCGCGAGCAGGTATTGGGAAGGATGCCTTTCAAGAGGCAGACATCGTGGGAATTACCATGCCAATCACTAAGTACAATTACCAAGTTCGTGAGACAGCTGATATCCCTCGAATCATTACGGAAGCTGTCCATATCGCAACTACAGGACGTCCAGGGCCAGTTGTAATTGACCTACCTAAAGACGTATCTGCTTTAGAAACAGACTTCATTTATTCACCAGAAGTGAACCTACCAAGCTATCAACCAACTCTTGAGCCAAATGATATGCAAATCAAGAAAATTTTGAAGCAATTATCCAAGGCTAAAAAGCCAGTCTTGTTAGCTGGTGGTGGGATTAGTTATGCTGAAGCTGCTGCGGAACTAAATGAATTTGCAGAACGCTATCAAATTCCGGTGGTAACCAGTCTTTTGGGGCAAGGTACGATTGCAACGAGTCATCCACTCTTCCTTGGAATGGGAGGCATGCATGGGTCATTCGCAGCTAATATTGCCATGACAGAAGCTGATTTTATGATTAGTATTGGTTGCCGTTTTGATGACCGTTTGACGGGGAATCCTAAGACCTTCGCTAAGAATGCTAAGGTTGCCCACATTGATATTGACCCAGCCGAGATTGGCAAGATTATCAGTGCAGATATTCCTGTAGTTGGAGATGCTAAGAAAGCTTTGCAAATGTTGCTGGCTGAGCCGACAGTTCATAACAATACTGAGAAATGGATTGAGAAAGTCACTAAAGACAAGAATCGTGTTCGTTCTTATGACAAGAAAGAGCGTGTGGTTCAACCGCAAGCCGTTATTGAACGAATTGGTGAATTGACGAATGGAGATGCCATTGTGGTAACAGACGTTGGTCAACACCAAATGTGGACAGCCCAGTATTATCCATACCAAAATGAACGTCAGTTAGTGACTTCAGGTGGTTTGGGAACCATGGGATTTGGAATTCCAGCAGCAATCGGTGCTAAAATTGCTAACCCAGATAAGGAAGTAGTCTTGTTCGTTGGGGATGGTGGTTTCCAAATGACCAACCAAGAATTGGCTATTTTGAATATTTACAAGGTGCCAATCAAGGTGGTTATGCTGAACAACCACTCACTTGGAATGGTCCGCCAGTGGCAAGAATCCTTCTATGAAGGTAGAACATCTGAGTCGGTCTTTGATACCCTTCCTGATTTCCAATTGATGGCACAAGCTTATGGAATTAAAAACTATAAGTTTGACAATCCTGAGACCTTGGCTCAAGACCTTGAAGTCATCACTGAGAATGTTCCTATGCTAATCGAGGTAGATATTTCTCGTAAGGAACAGGTGTTACCGATGGTACCAGCTGGTAAGAGTAATCATGAGATGTTGGGGGTGAAGTTCCATGCGTAGAATGTTAACAGCAAAACTACAAAATCGTTCAGGAGTCCTCAATCGCTTTACCGGTGTCCTGTCTCGTCGTCAGGTTAATATCGAAAGTATCTCTGTTGGAGCAACAGAAGATCCGAATGTATCGCGCATCACCATTATTATTGATGTAGCTTCACATGATGAAGTGGAGCAAATTATTAAGCAACTCAATCGTCAGATTGATGTGATTCGCATTCGAGATATTACAGACAAGCCTCATTTGGAGCGCGAGGTGATTTTGGTTAAGATGTCAGCGCCAGCTGAGAAGCGAGCTGAGATTCTAGCGATTATTCAACCTTTCCGTGCAACGGTGGTAGACGTAGCACCAAGCTCGATTACCATTCAAATGACAGGAAATGCTGAAAAGAGTGAAGCCCTATTGCGAGTCATTCGACCATACGGTATTCGCAATATCGCTCGAACGGGTGCAACTGGATTTACTCGCGACTAAAAATCCAACTTAAATTTGTTAAACCAGCCTAAAAGGCAATAAATAATAGAAAAGAGAGAAAAACTATGGCAGTTCAAATGGAATATGAAAAAGATGTTAAAGTAGCAGCACTTGACGGTAAAAAAATCGCCGTTATCGGTTATGGTTCACAAGGACATGCGCATGCTCAAAACTTGCGTGATTCAGGTCGTGATGTCATCATCGGTGTACGTCCAGGTAAATCTTTTGATAAAGCAAAGGAAGATGGATTTGACACTTACACAGTAGCAGAAGCTACTAAATTGGCTGACGTTATCATGATTTTGGCACCAGACGAAATCCAACAAGAATTGTACGAAGCAGAAATCGCTCCAAACTTGGAAGCTGGAAACGCAGTTGGATTTGCCCATGGTTTCAACATTCACTTTGAATTTATCAAAGTTCCTGCAGATGTAGATGTCTTTATGTGTGCTCCTAAAGGACCAGGACACTTGGTACGTCGTACTTATGAAGAAGGATTTGGTGTTCCAGCTCTTTATGCAGTTTACCAAGATGCAACAGGAAATGCGAAAAACATTGCTATGGACTGGTGTAAAGGTGTTGGAGCAGCTCGTGTAGGTCTTCTTGAAACAACTTACAAAGAAGAAACTGAAGAAGATTTGTTTGGTGAACAAGCTGTACTTTGTGGTGGTTTGACTGCCCTTATCGAAGCAGGTTTCGAAGTCTTGACAGAAGCAGGTTACGCTCCAGAATTGGCTTACTTTGAAGTTCTTCACGAAATGAAATTGATCGTTGATTTGATCTACGAAGGTGGATTCAAGAAAATGCGTCAATCTATTTCAAACACTGCTGAATACGGTGACTACGTATCAGGTCCACGTGTAATCACTGAACAAGTTAAAGAAAATATGAAAGCTGTCTTGGCAGACATCCAAAATGGTAAATTTGCAAATGACTTTGTAAATGACTATAAAGCTGGACGTCCAAAATTGACTGCTTACCGTGAACAAGCAGCTAACCTTGAAATTGAAAAAGTTGGTGCAGAATTGCGTAAAGCAATGCCATTCGTTGGTAAAAACGACGATGATGCATTTAAAATCTATAACTAATTGATAGAAATTAAGGTGAAGGCGAGTTGGGGGACTAACTCGCTTTTATAATCAATTCATCTCTTTTTAAAAGATGTATTACGATAAGTTTGAAATAGTCTAGGAGAAAATGATGTTAAGTTCAAAAGATATAATCAAGGCTCATAAAGTCTTGAACGGTGTGGTTGTGAATACCCCACTGGATTACGACCATTATTTATCGGAGAAGTATGGTGCTAAGATTTATTTGAAAAAGGAAAATGCCCAACGTGTTCGTTCTTTTAAAATTCGTGGTGCCTATTATGCTATTTCTCAGCTCAGCAAGGAAGAACGTGAGCGTGGGGTAGTCTGTGCCTCTGCGGGAAATCATGCGCAGGGAGTTGCCTATACTTGTAATGAGATGAAAATTCCTGCTACTATTTTTATGCCCATTACTACGCCGCAACAAAAGATTGGTCAAGTTCGCTTTTTTGGTGGGGACTTCGTGACTATTAAATTAGTTGGAGATACCTTTGATGCTTCAGCTAAAGCAGCTCAAGAATTTACAGTCTCTGAAAATCGTACCTTTATTGATCCTTTTGATGATGCCCATGTTCAAGCTGGTCAAGGGACAGTTGCTTATGAGATTTTAGAAGAAGCTCGAAAAGAATCGATTGATTTTGATGCTGTCTTGGTTCCTGTTGGTGGTGGTGGTCTCATTGCTGGGATTTCTACCTATATCAAGGAAACAAGTCCAGAAATTGAAGTCATTGGGGTAGAGGCTAATGGAGCACGTTCCATGAAGGCTGCCTTTGAAGCTGGTGGTCCAGTCAAACTCAAGGAAATTGACAAATTTGCGGATGGGATTGCTGTACAAAAGGTGGGACAGTTGACCTATGAAGCAACTCGCCAACATGTTCAGACTTTAGTAGGTGTCGATGAGGGGTTGATTTCTGAAACCTTGATTGACCTCTACTCTAAGCAAGGGATTGTTGCAGAACCTGCTGGAGCGGCTAGTATCGCCTCTCTAGAGGTGTTGGCTGAATATATCAAGGGGAAAACCATTTGTTGTATCATTTCTGGAGGAAATAATGATATCAACCGTATGCCAGAAATGGAAGAACGTGCCTTGATTTATGATGGGATCAAGCATTACTTTGTGGTCAATTTTCCACAGCGTCCAGGGGCTTTGCGTGAGTTTGTAAATGATATCCTGGGGCCAAATGATGATATCACACGTTTTGAGTATATCAAGCGAGCTAGCAAGGGTACAGGGCCTGTACTGATTGGGATTGCCTTGGCAGATAAGCATGATTATGCAGGCTTGATTCGTCGAATGGAAGGTTTTGATCCATCTTATATTAACTTAAATGGTAATGAAACGCTCTATAATATGCTTGTCTGAGGACTAATAAAAAAATATCATATTATTTGCACAACTGATGTATAGGTGTTATAATGAGAGTGAAGAAAGGGGGCGATTCCTATGGACTTAGGAAATCTATCGTGCTATTTCTACTACAACTCACTATAGCACCTATTATTTTTGATTCTGTTTATATTAAGGCGACAGAATTACTTACTATATAAGGAAATTTTTTGAAATCCCCAATTGTATAGATCCCTAATTTGAATTTTCACTAAATATAATAGGAATCAGAAAAAATAATCAATGTTTGTGAGATGGTTGTTAGGTGAGTCGGCTGAAAAAACTCGTGAGATAAACAATAGTGCTAGACATGAAACAGCTAGTGATACTGTTTTTTAATGACTAGCTGGAAAGCGGGTATGTAATCAGAAGGTGCAAGATTGGACAATGTAAGTAGTACCGGTTGTGAAACGAATAAGATATAGATAAGGACAGGAAAGGAACCAAAGAAGGAGAAAGAAAACGGAATGGTTTAGAGATAGTGTGGAGTGAAAGACTATCTTTAGTGGACTTGTTGATTTAAAAGGAATATATAGAATGAAATAGTAAATCCTGTCTATCCTATTGAGAAACTGGCATTCAGTATACATGAATATTTTTACAGGTTTAAAGTTTAATAATACAATTGTTTTTTAGGAGCGTACTATTGGGTTATAGTAAGTAAAAACCTATATATTATCGGCTTTAAAAAGGAAGTAAGAAGATTCGAAATCATTTGTTTTATTGAATATATGTTTTTTTATTGACAAAAGACATAAAAACGTATAGAATAATATAACGTAAAGAAGAAAATAGGAGAAGAACATGGCTAAGTCAAACTTTGAAAAAGTAGAATCAGTTGTTGGCTGGGTTCGTGATAAGAAAATCACAGGCTACCGTATCTCTAAAGAAACGAATGCGCGTGAAATGTCTATCATTGCTCTAGCGCAGGGTCGTGCAAAAGTAAAAAATATTTCATTTGAAACAGCTCTAGGTTTAATTGATTTCTATGAAAAAAATCATGAAAAATTTGAAGATTAATCTTTGGATAATGGCGGATTCTTGAATAGGGTCTGCCTTTTCATTTTGATACTCAATGAAAATCAAAGAGCAAACTAGGAAGCTAGCCGTAGGCTGCTCAAAGCACTGCTTTGAGGTTGTAAATAAGACTGACAGAGTCAGTAACATATACTTACAGCAAGGCGAAGCTGACGTGGTTTGAAGAGATTTTCGAAGAGTATGAGGACAGCAAAAAGACTGCACGGTTGATGCAGCCTTTTCTTTTTATTTGAGATAGCGTTGAAGGAACTCTTTTGTACGTTCTTCTTTAGGATTGGTGAAGAGGTCTTCTGGTTTGCCTTCTTCAGCAATCACACCCTTATCCATAAAGATAACACGGTGAGAGACATCACGAGCGAATTCCATTTCGTGGGTTACGACAATCATGGTCAAGCCTTCCTGAGCTAGATTCTGCATGATTTTGAGAACTTCTCCAACCATTTCTGGATCGAGAGCTGATGTTGGTTCATCAAAGAGAATAGCGTCAGGATTCATTGAAAGGGCACGAGCGATAGCTACACGTTGTTTTTGACCACCTGAGAGTTGTTTTGGCTTCGCTTGCCAGTAGCGTTCTCCCATGCCGACTTTTTCTAGGTTTTCTTTGGCAATCTTTTCAGCTTCTGCACGTTCGCGTTTAAGGACAGTTGTCTGAGCGACAATTGTGTTTTCAAGCACGTTAAGATTTTCAAAGAGATTAAAGGATTGGAACACCATCCCCAACTTTTCACGGTATTGCGTGAGGTTATAGCCTTTTTCGAGGACGTTTTGTCCATGATAAAGGATTTGTCCATCAGTTGGTGTTTCAAGTAGGTTAATGGAGCGTAGGAAGGTTGATTTTCCGCTTCCAGAGCTTCCGATGATAGAGATTACCTCTCCCTTGTGGACAGTGAGTGAAATGTCTTTTAGCACTTCGTTTTGTCCATAGGATTTTTTGAGGTGTTTAATTTCAAGGATTGCTTGTGTCATTATTTCAAATCCTCCGTTTGCATTTGGTTAGCACCTGTAGTATAGGTATCCATATCCATTCGGCGTTCGATGAAGCGTAGGATACGTGTTACGGTGAAGGTGAGGACAAAGTAAATCACGGCGATGATTGTAAATGTCTGGAAGTATTGATAGGTTTGAGTTGCCACGGTATTTCCTGAGAAATAAAGTTCGACAACAGAGATAACGTTCAATACAGATGTATCTTTGATATTGATGACAAATTCATTACCAGTTGCTGGTAGGATGTTACGGACTACTTGAGGGAGGACAATCTTACGCATGGTTTGGTTATGAGTCATACCAAGAGCAGTCGCAGCTTCAAATTGTCCCTTGTCAACTGCTAGGATACCACCACGGACGATTTCAGTCATATAGGCACCGGTGTTGATTGAAACAATGAAGATAGCAGCCAGTGTGCGGTCAAGGTTGATACCGAAAGCTTGGGCAGTTCCATAGTAGATAACCATTGATTGAACAATCATAGGTGTACCACGGAAAATTTCGATATAGACATTGAGGATCCAGCCGATTAATTTTTGTAGGCTGTAAATGGCTTTATTCTCAGAGAGAGGAGCAGTACGGAAAACACCAATGGCAAGACCGATAATGAGACCTATAATGGTTCCGACGATAGAGATTAAAAGAGTGATACCAGCACCACGCAAAAGTTGTTGCCAGTTTTCAGAAAGAATTTTAGCGACTTGGCTAAAGAAACTACTGCTAGTCTCTTCAGTTGTTGTAGCTTCGGCAGGTTGTTCCTTGATCATACGATCCATCAAGGCAACTTGGTCATCTTTTGAAATAGTTTCAATGCTGGCATTGATTTGGCTAATACGGTTGTCATCTTTACGAAGTCCAATGGCGATAGCTGTATCTTCTTCCCCCGTTTTGAAACCTGGTTCTACTTGAACCATCTTGAACTTAGAGTTAGCAGCTTCAGCAGTCAGAGCTTCTGGGCGTTCAGAAACATAAGCATCGATGACACCAGCCTCAAGAGCTTGGCGCATTTGAGCGAAGTCTCCCATGGCTGTTTCTTTTTTAGCACCTGTGATTTGTGCAATCAAGTCATAAAGGTAGACACCTTGTTGAGAAGTGATTTTGGCACCGTTAAAGTCATCCAAAGATTTGGCATTTGCATAGGCAGAATCTTTTTTGACAAGCAAAACTGGTTCGCTAGTGTAGTAACTGCTTGAAAAGGCAATTTCTTGTTTGCGTTCGGCAGTTGGACTCATACCTGCGATAATCATGTCAATCTTACCAGAAGTAAGGGCAGGGACTAGACCTTCCCACTTGGTTTTAACAACCAAAGGTTCTTTACCTAAGTCCTTAGCGATTTTCTTGGCGATTTGAACATCGTATCCATTGGCATACTGGTTGGTTCCATCGATTTTGACAGCTCCATTGCTATCATCGTCCTGAGTCCAGTTAAAGGGAGCATATGCTGCTTCCATCCCGATGCGTAAATATTCATCGGCTTGGGCAACATTGACAAGTCCCAGCATCAGCAAGAGACTTGTGAAAATAGATAAGTATATTTTTCTCATGATTTCTCCTATTTCTAATCTATTAAAAAATAACTGTCTCCTATTTTATCGAAAAAAACTCTATTTTTCAATATAGGTAAGCCCTTACTTGATAAAAAATGATATAATGATAGCAAAGATAAAAAGGGGGCTTAGTTGATGAAAAAAACTTTTTTCTTACTGGTGTTAGGCTTGTTTTGCCTTCTGCCACTCTCTGTTTTTGCCATTGATTTCAAGATAAACTCTTACCAAGGGGATTTGTATATTCATGCAGACAATACGGCAGAATTTAGACAAAGGATAGTTTATCAGTTTGAGGAGGACTTTAAGGGCCAAATCGTGGGACTTGGACGTGCTGGCAAGATGCCTAGTGGATTTGACATTGACTCTCATCCAAAGGTTCAGGCTGCGAAAAACGGTGCTGAGCTGACAGATGTTACTAGCGAAGTGATAGAAGGAGCAGATGGTTATACTGTTAAAGTTTATAATCCAGGTCAGGAAGGTGACACAGTTGAAGTTGACCTCGTCTGGAACTTAAAGAATTTGCTTTTCCTATATGATGATATCGCTGAATTAAATTGGCAACCTTTAACAGATAGTTCAGGGGCTATTGGAAAGTTTGAATTTCATGTAAGGGGAGACAAGGGGGCTGAAAAACTCTTTTTCCATACAGGGAAACTTTTTAGAGAGGGAACGGTTGAAAAGAGTAACCTTGATTATACTATCCGTTTAGACAATCTTCCGGCTAAGCGTGGAGTTGAGTTACATGCCTATTGGCCTCGGACCGATTTTGCTAATGCTACGGATCAGGGATTGAAAGGGAATCGTTTAGAAGAGTTTAATAAGATAGAAGACTCGATTGTTAAAGAAAAAGAGCAAAGTAAACAACTCGTTACTAGGGTCTTTCCTTCGATACTTTCCATCTCCTTGTTACTGAGTATTTGCTTTTATTTTATTTATAGAAGAAAGACCACTCCTTCCGTCAAATATGCCAAAAATCATCGTCTCTATGAACCACCAATGGAATTAGAGCCTATGGTTTTATCAGAGGCGGTTTACTCGACCTCCTTGGAGGAAGTGAGTCCTCTAACAAAAGGAGCAGGTAAATTTACCTTTGATCAACTTATTCAAGCTACCTTGTTAGATGTGATAGACCGTGGGAATGTGTCTATTATTTCAGAAGGAGATGCAGTTGGTTTGAGGCTAGTAAAAGAAGATGGTTTGTCAAGCTTTGAGAAAGACTGCCTAAATCTAGCTTTTTCAGGCAAAAAAGAAGAAACTCTTTCCAATTTGTTTGCGGATTACAAGGTATCTGATAGTCTTTATCGTAGAGCCAAAGTCTCTGATGAAAAACGGATTCAAGCAAAGGGGCGTCAGCTCAAATCTTCTTTTGAAGAAGTATTGAACCAGATGCAAGAAGGAGTGAGAAGTCGAGTTTTCTTCTGGGGGCTCCCAGATTACTATCGTCCTTTAACTGGTGGGGAAAAGGCCTTGCAAGTAGGTATGGGTGTCTTGACTATCTTGCCCCTATTTATCGGATTTGGTTTGTTCTTGTACAGTTTGGATGTTTATGGCTATCTTTACCTCCTCTTGCCAATACTTGGTTTTCTAAGTTTGGTTTTAGCTGTTTTCTATTATTGGAAGCTTCGATTAGATAATCGTGATGGTGTCCTAAATGAAGCAGGAGCAGAAGTCTACTATCTCTGGACCAGTTTTGAAAATATGTTGCGTGAGATTGCACGATTGGATCGGGCTGAATTGGAAAGTATTGTGGTTTGGAATCGCCTCTTGGTCTATGCGACCTTATTTGGCTATGCGGACAAGGTCAGCCATTTGATGAAGGTTCATCAGATTAAAGTGGAAAATCCAGATATCAACCTCTATGTAGCTTATGGTTGGCATAGTATGTTTTATCATTCAAGCGCGCAAATGAGCCATTATGCCAGCGTTGCAAATACAGCAAGTACCTACTCTGTATCTTCTGGAAGTGGAAGTTCTGGTGGTGGCTTCTCTGGAGGCGGAGGTGGCGGCAGTATCGGCGCCTTTTAAAGAGAGCTAAAATATGCTATAATGGAAGATAGAAAAAGGAGTAATCTATGTATCTTATTGAAATTTTAAAATCTATCTTCTTCGGTATTGTTGAAGGAATTACGGAATGGTTGCCGATTTCCAGTACAGGTCACTTGATTTTAGCAGAGGAGTTTATCCAATACCAAAATCAGAATGAAGCTTTTATGTCTATGTTTAATGTCGTGATTCAGCTTGGTGCGATTTTAGCGGTTATGGTGATTTACTTTAACAAGCTCAATCCCTTTAAACCGGGTAAAGACAAGCAGGAAGTTCGTCGAACTTGGCAATTGTGGTCTAAAGTTCTTGTAGCTACTTTACCTTTGCTTGCTGTATTTAAGTTTGATGATTGGTTTGATACCCACTTCCATAATATGGTTTCTGTTGCTCTCATGTTGATTATCTACGGGATTGCCTTTATTTATTTGGAAAAGCGCAATAAAGCGCGTGCTATCGAGCCAAGTGTAACAGAGTTGGACAAGCTTCCTTATACGACAGCTTTCTATATCGGACTCTTCCAAGTTCTTGCCCTTTTACCAGGGACCAGTCGTTCTGGAGCAACGATTGTCGGTGGTTTGTTAAATGGAACCAGTCGTTCTGTTGTGACAGAATTTACCTTCTATCTTGGAATTCCTGTTATGTTTGGAGCTAGTGCCTTAAAGATTTTCAAATTTGTGAAAGCAGGACAGCTCTTGAGCTTTGGGCAGTTGTTCTTGCTCTTGGTTGCGATGGGAGTAGCTTTTGCAGTCAGTATGGTCGCTATTCGTTTCTTGACCAGCTATGTGAAAAAACACGACTTTACCCTTTTTGGTAAATACCGTATCGTGCTTGGTAGTATCTTGCTACTTTATAGCTTTGTCCGTTTATTTGTATAAGAAAAACCTTGAAGGGGCAACTCTTCAAGGTTTTATACTCTTCGAAAATCTCTTCAAACCACGTCAGCTTCGCCTTCCCGTACTCAAGTACAGCCTGCGGCTAGCTTTCTAGTTTGCTCTTTGATTTTCATTGAGTATTAAAATCCTGTCACTGTAATTCCTAACAGGCGGACACCTCTTTCTTTCTCGCTTAATTCTTCATAGAGTTGCAGGGCAATTTGGCTTATCTGACTAGCATCCTGTGTTTTTTGGGCCAGACTTTTTCGTTTAGTAAGAGTTGAAAAGTCTTCGTAGCGGATTTTCAAAATGACAATTTTACCAGCTTTTTCTTGCTGATTGAGATTGAGAGCGACCCTTTCTGATAGGAGAGTCAGCTCTTTTTTGATGTCCTCCTCGGCACGGAGAATCTTTCCATAGGTTTTCTCCTTCCCAATTGATTTACAGATGCGATTGGATTTGACGGGGGAATTGTGGATACCACGAGCCTTTCGATAAAGGTCGTAGCCCAGTCTGCCAAAGCGGTCTATTAGGGTTACCTCAGGGACTTTAAGCAAATCAGCGCCAGTAAAAACCCCCATGTGATGAAGCCGTTCCACCGTCTTTTTTCCTACTCCATGAAACTTGGCCACGTCCATTTGTTTGAGAAAATCCTCAGCCTGGTCAGGTAGAATCACTGTCAAACCATGTGGTTTTTGATAATCGCTCGCCATTTTAGCCAAGAATTTGTTGTAGGAAACGCCAGCAGAAGCAGTTAGATGGAGTTCTTGCCAGATATCTTTTTGAATGAGGCGAGCAATTTTGACCGCTGACTTGATACCGAGTTTATTTTCTGTCACATCCAAATAGGCTTCGTCAATGCTCATGGGTTCAATCAAATCTGTATAGCGCTTAAAAATCGATCGAATCTGGAGGCCCACAGCTTTATATTTTTCATAATTCCCTGAGATGAAGACGGCCTGGGGACAACGCTCATAGGCTTCCTTAGAGCTCATGGCTGAATGGACACCAAAAGCTCGCGCCTCATAGCTACAAGTGGAAACGACACCACGCCCACCTGTTTGCCGAGGGTCACTGCCGATAATGACAGGTTTTCCTCTGAGTTTAGGATTATCCCTGATTTCTACCGCAGCAAAAAAGGCATCCATGTCAATATGGATGATTTTTCTTGACAGATCATTTAATAAGGGAAAAATCAACATGCCTAGCACCTTTTTACTGCTTATTTTCTTTTATTATACCCTTTTTTCTGAAAAAAAGAAAAAAGGACTTTGTTTTTTCAAAAATATAATACAGTTTGGAATGAAATATAGACTGTTTTAGAAAAGAAAGTGTAAAAATAGAGGTTTTCCACTTGTTGAAAACGATTACTGTATGGTATACTTGTCTCATGAATGTAACAGATGGTTGTTACTAGAAAGAAAAAAGAGGACATTAACATGGTTGTTAAGACAGTTGTTGAAGCACAAGATATTTTTGACAAAGCTTGGGAAGGCTTCAAAGGCGTAGATTGGAAAGAAAAAGCAAGTGTATCACGCTTCGTACAAGCTAACTACACACCTTATGATGGAGACGAAAGCTTCCTTGCAGGACCAACAGAACGTTCACTTCACATCAAAAAGATTGTAGAAGAAACTAAGGCTCACTACGAAGAAACTCGTTTCCCAATGGACACTCGTCCAACATCTATTGCTGACATTCCAGCAGGATTTATCGATAAAGAAAACGAAGTTATCTATGGTATCCAAAACGATGAACTCTTCAAATTGAACTTCATGCCAAAAGGTGGTATCCGTATGGCTGAAACTACTTTGAAAGAAAATGGATACGAACCAGACCCAGCTGTTCATGAAATCTTCACTAAATACGTAACAACAGTTAACGACGGTATCTTCCGCGCTTACACTTCAAACATTCGTCGCGCTCGTCACGCACACACTGTAACTGGTCTTCCAGATGCATACTCACGCGGACGTATCATCGGTGTTTACGCACGTCTTGCCCTTTACGGTGCAGACTACTTGATGCAAGAAAAAGTAAACGATTGGAATGCAATCGAAGAAATCGATGAAGAAACAATCCGTCTTCGTGAAGAAATCAACCTTCAATATCAAGCATTGCAACAAGTTGTTCGCTTGGGTGACCTTTACGGAGTTGACGTTCGCAAACCAGCGATGAACGTTAAAGAAGCAATCCAATGGGTTAACATCGCTTTCATGTCTGTTTGCCGTGTTATTAACGGTGCTGCTACATCTCTAGGACGTGTGCCAATCGTATTGGATATCTTTGCAGAACGTGACCTTGCTCGTGGTACATTTACTGAATCAGAAATCCAAGAATTCGTTGATGATTTCGTTATGAAACTTCGTACAGTTAAATTTGCTCGTACAAAAGCTTATGACCAATTGTACTCAGGTGACCCAACCTTCATCACAACTTCTATGGCAGGTATGGGTAACGACGGTCGTCACCGTGTTACTAAGATGGACTACCGTTTCTTGAACACTCTTGACAACATCGGTAACTCTCCAGAACCAAACTTGACAGTTCTTTGGACTGACAAATTGCCATACAACTTCCGTCGCTACTGTATGCACATGAGCCACAAACACTCTTCTATCCAATACGAAGGTGTAACAACAATGGCTAAAGACGGATATGGTGAAATGAGCTGTATCTCATGCTGTGTGTCTCCACTTGACCCAGAAAATGAAGAACAACGCCACAACATCCAGTACTTCGGTGCGCGTGTAAACGTATTGAAAGCCCTTCTTACTGGTTTGAACGGTGGTTACGACGATGTTCACAAAGACTACAAAGTATTTGACATCGAACCAATCCGTGACGAAGTTCTTGAATTTGAATCAGTTAAAGCTAACTTTGAAAAATCTCTTGACTGGTTGACTGACACTTACGTAGATGCTTTGAACATCATCCACTACATGACTGATAAGTACAACTACGAAGCTGTTCAAATGGCCTTCTTGCCAACTAAACAACGTGCGAACATGGGATTCGGTATCTGTGGATTTGCCAACACTGTTGATACATTGTCAGCTATTAAGTACGCTACAGTTAAACCAATCCGTGACGAAAATGGCTACATCTACGATTACGAAACAATCGGTGAATACCCACGTTGGGGTGAAGATGACCCACGTTCAAACGAATTGGCAGAATGGTTGATCGAAGCTTACACAACTCGTCTACGTAGCCACAAGCTTTACAAAGACGCTGAAGCTACAGTATCACTTTTGACAATCACATCTAACGTTGCTTACTCTAAACAAACTGGTAACTCACCAGTTCACAAAGGTGTATACCTCAACGAAGATGGTTCTGTGAACTTGTCTAAACTTGAATTCTTCTCACCAGGTGCTAACCCATCTAACAAAGCTAAAGGTGGATGGTTGCAAAACTTGAACTCACTTTCTAGCCTTGACTTTAGTTACGCAGCTGATGGTATCTCATTGACTACACAAGTATCACCTCGTGCTCTTGGTAAGACTCGTGACGAACAAGTTGATAACTTGGTAACAATCCTTGATGGTTACTTTGAAAACGGTGGACAACACGTTAACTTGAACGTTATGGACTTGAACGATGTTTACGAAAAGATCATGTCAGGCGAAGACGTTATCGTACGTATCTCTGGATACTGTGTAAACACTAAATACCTCACTCCAGAACAAAAAACTGAATTGACACAACGTGTCTTCCACGAAGTTCTTTCAATGGATGATGCCTTGGATACGTTGAGCTAATCAAGTTCTTGAATAATGAAATAAGGAACCCTCGGTCAGTCGACTGAGGGTTTTTGGGTAAAATCTCTTCAAAGCACGTCAGTTTTATCTGCAATCTCAAAGCGGTGCGTTGAGCAACCTGTGGCTAGCTTCCTAGTTTGCTTTTTGATTTTCATTGAGTATTAGTCAGGATCTGAAGTGTCTCGCTTGGTTTAAAAAGAGAGTTAGTTGGGGGCGAGAGATCATCAGAAATAAAAAAACCACACTTTGTAAGACACAAGGTGTGGTTGTATTTTATCTCTTAGACCAAGTTCTCTTCATAAAGAGAAGTAAGATTGGATAAATCTCCAAGCGCCCTGCAATCATTGCAAAGGAGAGGAGAATTTTTGAGATAGGACTAAAGATTGAGAAACTAGAAGTGGTTCCTAGAATAGGTCCGATATTATTGAAACAGCTAAAGACAGCACTGGTAACGACTAGGAAATCATTGCTATCTAGGCTGACAATAAAGATAAGCGCTAGCAAAATCATAGAATAGATGACAAAGTATTTGAGAATCTTATGCTGGGTATCTTTGTCAATCACCGTCTTATTAACATGGAGGGTCAAAACACGGTGGGGCGATAGGATTGATAAAATCTGATTTTTAGCAATTTTTGAAAGGATGAGGCCTCGAATAACCTTGAGTCCACCTGCGGTTGATCCAGCAGAACCACCAATTCCCATGAGGAAGAGAAGAATAAACTGGGAGAAGAGGGGCCAGTTGGTAATATCTCCGTAACCAAAACCAGTCGTCGTAATGATATTGGAAACTTGGAAGAAGGCCATTTCAAAACTCTTTGAAAATCCTGGATAGAGGTAGAGGGTATTGAGGCTAATCAAGCCTGTAGAAAGCAGTACAATGACCAAGTAAGCCCGAAGTTCTTCATCTCCAAAGAAGGCCTTGACGCGACGGAGCATAAGGTAGTAGTAGAGATTGAAATTTACCCCAAAAACCAAAACTCCTATACTAACCAGATAGGTAATCAGTGAGCTACCATAGTGGGCGATTCCATCGTTATAGACGGTAAAGCCTCCTGTACCTGCTGTCCCCATGGCAATGACAAAACTATCAAATAGGGGCATGCCAGCTAGATAATAGATGATGACAAAGAGGGAGAAGAGAGCTAGATAAAGGAGATAGAGAATCTGGGCAGTGTTTTTTAGTTTGGATACTACTTTACCAAAAACAGGGCCAGGAACCTCAGCCTTCATCACCTCTAGGTGACTATTCTTGGCATTATCCATAATAGCAAGCGCAAAAACAAGCACCCCCATCCCTCCAATCAAGTGGGTAAAACTTCGCCAGAAGAGGAGGGAACGGCTGAGAACTGAAACGTCATTCAGAATAGTTGCTCCAGTAGTTGTAAAGCCAGAACTGATCTCAAAAAAGGCATCGATAACGCTGGGAATTTGTCTAGCAAAGACAAAGGGGAGACCACCAAAGAAAGACCAAAGGATCCAACAGAAGGCAACAATCAAGACTCCCTCCTTGGCATAAATCCGTTGATTTTTGGGCTTTTGTAAAATTCCTGAACCACCTAGTAATACGAGAATCCCTATTGTTGAAAAGAGGGCCGTAAAGACTTGGCTCGATTCATGGTAATAGACAGCGACAGACACAGGAACCAAAAGAAGAACAGCTTCAATCAAAAGTAATTTTGAAAGGAGGTAGCGAATCATACTTTTATTCATTTCTTACCTCGCGATCAAGTCATAAATCTTGGTGATGTTTGGCAACAAAGTTGTTACTAGGAGCTTGTCTCCAACTTCCAACATATCCTCCCCAGTTGGGAAAATAGTCTTGCCTTTTCGAATGATGGCTGCAATAAGAACCCCTTTTTTCAGTTTGAGTTGAGAAAGAGGTTTGGCAGTCATTTTATTGGCTTCCTTGATATGGAATTGCAGGGTTTCGATTTGGCCATTGGCTAGATGGTGCATGGCTTGAAGGTCTGAATACTGGGCATTAACCCGACCACGAATAAAGTGCATGATCGTATCTACAGCGATGCTTTTAGGTGTGATGATACTTGAAAAATCAGGCGCATTGATGATCTCGAGGAGACTGGTACGATTGACCTTGGTGATATTTTTTTGTACACCTACCCTGTCAAGGAACATAGAAGTAATCAGATTTTCCTCATCGACTCCTGTTAGAGTTGCAACAGCATCATAGTTTTGAGCACTTTCTTCCAGCAGGATATCTTTTGCGGTACCATCTCCTTGAACGATGTAGAGATTTGGAAATTTCTCGCTAAAGAAGCTGGCGATTTCGGGATTGATTTCAATGACTTTGGTATCGATACGACTATCTTTGAGGATGCCTAGTAGATAATAGGCAATTCTTCCTGCACCGACGATGAGAAGGCTCTTCACGGCACGTGATTTGAAATAATTATGGAAGAGCATCATATCAACGCGGTTACCAGTGACAAAGATTCTATCTTTATCCTGTATTGTCATGTCACCACTTGGGATGATAATTTGATGATCCCTCTCTATAGCACAGACAATGACATTGCCAAATTTTTTCCGAAAATCAGAAATGGGCATTTGGCAAAGACCGCTAGAAGATTTAACAGTGAATTCCATCAAGCTGACCCGTCCCCCAAAGAAACGTTCGACAGAGAGAGCATTTGGGAAGTCAATGATATTAGCAATAGCGCGGGCAGCCAAGAGCTCAGGATTAACGATAAGAGAAAAACCGAGAATATTTTTTTCTTTGAAATAAGAGTTAGAGTATTCAGGATTCCGCACCCGAACAATGGTTTCTTTAGCCCCCATTTTCTTGGCTAGAACGGCTGCAATCATGTTCACTTCATCGTACTCAGTCAGGGCGATAAAGATATCACAATCCTGGACACTAGCTTGTTCAAGGATGGTGAAATCGGCTCCGTTACCAAGGATCCCCATGATGTCAAAGCGATTAACAATATGATTGAGAACAGCTTCGTCTTGCTCAATCAGCAAAACATCATGCTTTTCTGCAACCAAGGAGCGACAGAGGGCAGAACCAACTTTTCCCCCTCCGACAAGGATAATTTTCATATTAAAACCTACTTTTTCATGATGTAACTATCATACCTTTTTTCAAGAAAAAATGCACCTACTAGCTAATAACCAGAGCTTTTAGTAGGAAATTTGCTATAAGGTAAAACTATACCCTAATCAATTGAAATAGCTATTAGCACCTTTCTATGAAATATGGTATGATAAAGGATATACAAGGAGATAAAATGAATAATAATTTACTGGTATTACAATCAGACTTTGGTCTGGTTGATGGTGCGGTATCGGCTATGATTGGAGTGGCTTTAGAAGAGTCTCCAACCTTAAAAATCCATCACTTAACGCACGATATCACGCCTTATAATATTTTTGAGGGGAGCTATCGTCTCTTTCAGACGGTGGATTACTGGCCTGAGGGAACGACTTTTGTATCGGTGGTTGACCCAGGTGTCGGCTCGAAACGTAAGAGTGTGGTTGCTAAGACTGCAAAAAATCAATACATTGTCACACCAGACAATGGGACGCTTTCCTTTATCAAGAAACACGTTGGCATTGTAGCTATTCGTGAGATTTCTGAAGTAGCCAATAGACGTCAAAATACAGAGTATTCTTATACCTTCCACGGTCGTGATGTTTATGCCTATACTGGTGCTAAACTGGCCAGTGGTCACATTACTTTTGAGGAAGTAGGGCCTGAGCTCAGTGTGGATCAGATTGTGGAGCTTCCAGTCGTAGAGACCATCATTGAAAATCATCTGGTGAAGGGAGCTATTGATATTCTGGATGTGCGTTTTGGTTCGCTATGGACCTCTATCACACGGGAAGAATTTTACAAGCTGGAACCAGAATTCGGTGACCGTTTTGAAGTGACTATCTATCATGCTGATATGCTGGTCTATCAAAATCAGGTTGTCTATGGCAAATCATTTGCAGATGTGAGAATTGGGCAACCAATCCTTTACATCAACTCTCTCTATCGTTTAGGTCTGGCTATCAACCAAGGTTCTTTTGCCAAGGCTTATAATGTAGGTGTTGGTTCGTCTTGGACCATTGAAATAAAGAAAATAGAATCATAAAATAGGAGAATATAGATGAAAAATCAATCAATTAAACAAGTTGTTGCTATCGGTGTTGGAGCTGCGCTCTTTGTTGTCATCGGGATGATCAGCATTCCGACCCCTGTTCCAAATACAAGTATCCAGCTTCAGTATGCGGTACAGAGCCTCTTGTCTATCATTTTTGGCCCTCTAGTGGGATTACTTGTTGGTTTAATTGGGCATGCAGTGAAGGACTCTCTTGCTGGCTACGGTCTTTGGTGGACTTGGATTATTGCTAGCGGTCTCTTTGGTCTGGCTGTAGGACTCTTTAGAAAATATATTCGAGTAACTCAGGGTGTTTTTGAATTGAAGGATATTGTATTCTTTAACCTCATTCAGATTGTTGCAAATGCTCTTGTTTGGGGTGTCTTGGCACCACTTGGAGATGTTGTGATTTATCAAGAAGCGGCAGAAAAAGTATTTGCCCAAGGGATTGTTGCAGGTATTGCAAACGCTGTGACTATTGCTATCGCAGGAACTCTTCTTTTGATAGCTTATTCACGTACACAGACTCGTTCAGGAAGTTTGAAAAAGGATTAACATAAAGGAAAAGGCTGGGCAACCAGTCTTTTTCGATGTTTATAGACTAGTCAGGCAAGCAAGCTAGGATAGGAATCTTTTTGGCACTAAGATTTTAAGAGAAGAGTCTGCAAGAAGGGTTCGATTTATGATAAAATAGAAGTCTAAGAAGCGAATGAAGAGAGTAAGATGAAAGAAGCTATAATTGAGTGGAAGGATTTCTCTTTCCAGTATGAAACGCAACAAGAACCGACCTTGCAAGGAGTGGACTTAACCATTTACAAGGGAGAGAAAGTCTTAATTGTTGGGCCATCTGGGTCAGGTAAGTCTACCTTGGGTCAGTGTTTGAATGGGATTATTCCCAATATTTACAAGGGGCAGATGTCTGGAGAATTTTTAATCAAGGGGCAAGCAGCCTTTGATATGAGCATCTACGATAAATCTCATCTGGTCAGCACGGTTTTGCAGGATACAGATGGGCAGTTTATCGGCTTGTCCGTGGCAGAGGATTTGGCTTTTGCTCTGGAAAATGATGTGACAACTCTAGATGAGATGAAAAATCGTATTCATAAATGGGCTGAAAAGCTGGACCTTATCCCTTTACTAGCTCAGCGTCCCCAAGATTTGTCTGGTGGACAAAAGCAGCGAGTCAGTCTGGCTGGTGTCTTGATTGATGAGAGTCCGATTCTTTTGTTTGATGAGCCACTCGCCAATCTGGATCCCAAGTCAGGTCAGGATATTATCGAATTGATTGATCAGATTCATAAGGAGGAGGGGACGACGACTCTTATTATCGAGCACCGTTTGGAGGACGTTCTGCATCGTCCTGTGGATCGGATTGTCTTGATAAACGATGGTCGTATCCTCTTTAATGGGAGTCCTGACCAGTTATTGGCGACTGATCTGTTGACCCAAAATGGAATCCGAGAACCTCTTTATCTTACCACTCTCCGTCAATTGGGTGTGGATTTAGCCAAGGAAGAACAATTAGCAAATCTGGATAACTTGTCTATCTCAAAAGGCCAGATTCAGTTGCGGACGGAACTGGTAAAAGAAACCCCAGAATTGCAGTCACTCTTTAAATTAGAGGACGTGTCTTTTTCTTATGATGATAGACCGATTTTAAAATCCCTACATTTAGATATTAAAAAGGGCGAAAAGATTGCCATTGTCGGGAAAAATGGAGCAGGGAAATCAACTCTAGCCAAGGCCTTAAGTAGATTTATCCAGACAGAAGGTTCTTACCTTTGGGAAGGCCAGGATATCAAAGGAGATTCTGTTGCAGAACGGGCGGAACGAGTAGGCTATGTGCTGCAAAATCCTAATCAAATGATTTCAACCAATATGATTTTTGATGAGGTGGCTCTAGGGCTCCGTTTGCGAGGTGTGGATGAGCAGGAAATTGAAACGAGAGTCTATGAAACCTTGAAAATCTGTGGTCTCTATGAATTCCGTAATTGGCCAATTTCTGCCCTGTCATTTGGCCAGAAAAAACGTGTTACTATTGCCTCGATTTTGGTTTTAGGCGCTGAAATTATTCTCCTAGATGAGCCAACAGCAGGTCAAGACCAGAAGAACTATACTGAGATTATGGAATTTCTCGAAGAGTTGCATCAAAAAGGTCATACCATTGTCATGATTACCCATGATATGCAATTGATGCTGGATTATTCAGACCGAGCTCTTGTTATGGTGGATGGAGAATTGATTGCCGATACTGATCCAGCTAGTCTGTTGAGCAATCCTGAGCTGTTACTAAAAGCCAATCTAAAAGAAACTTCAATCTTCAACTTGGCTAAGAAACTCGACGTGGATCCACTTGCTTTAACGGCATTTTACAAAGAAAGGAGAGAAGGATGCAAGCTAAATTAATTGGTTACCAGCATAGAGATACTGTGATTCATCGCTTGTCAGGAGCTGGGAAACTCCTCTTTTTCATTCTCGTATCATTGGCTGCCATGATTAGCTATGATACCAGACTGCTTGTTCTGATTGCCATCTTTTCGGTCTTTCTCCTCTATTTGTCAGAAATCCGTTTTAAAGATGTTTCCTTTGTAGCCGTTTTTGCGACGGTATTTGCCGTTTTAAACGTCTTGATGGTCTATCTCTTTTCTCCCGAGTATGGGGTTGGACTTTACGGAGAGAGAAGTGTGATTTGGCAGGGAATCGGTGCCTACACTCTGACTAGTCAAGAGCTTTTTTATCTGCTAAATCTGGCTATTAAGTACCTTTGCACCATTCCTCTAGCTATTATCTTTTTGATGACAACCCACCCTAGTCAGTTTGCTTCCAGTTTAAATCAAATTGGTGTGCCTTACAAGATTGCCTATTCAGTCAGTCTGACCTTGCGCTATATTCCAGATTTGCAGGAAGAATTC
>JAWHFN010000009.1:0-22669 GCA_032565555.1 Streptococcus mitis
CTTGCTATCCTCTATCGACTTTGGCCCATCATCTACATCAAAAACGATATGCGAATGGATGTCTATCATTTTATCTACCCTCCATCACATCCTGTATAGCTGCTTTAACTGCAGCTAAACTACTATCATCTATTTCCATCATATAGAGGTTGCTGTCTGGCATTGCATAAGAAGGAAGATCCATCCGACCTGTCCCTTTTAAATCTTGAGAATTTACTTTATAGTTTCCTCCGCTTTCCAGTTGAGTATTCACTAGATCCATCATAGTCTCAATCGGCATATTTGTCTGAAGGGAATCCTGCAATCCTTGAAGAATACTACTATAGTTTTTCAAGGCTTCTGTAGAAGTTAACTTCTGAATGATTGCTACAATGACCTTTTGTTGATTCCGACCACGGTCACGATCTCCATCGGCTAGTGAGTAGCGTTCACGTACAAAGCCTAGGGCTTGCTCAGAATCTAGATGGACATTTCCCACTGGAAAATGGAACTTCCCATGTAGAACTGAAAACTCCTGATCGTTATGAACATCTACTCCTCCCAACAAGTCAATCAATTTCAAAAATGAGGTAAAATTCAAACGAACATAATAATTAATATCTATACCATAAAGGTTCTCTAGGGTATGAATAGATGAATCAACCCCGTATATACCAGCATGAGTCAATTTATCCTTTTGATTGTTTCCACCATCAGCAATAGGAACATATGAATCTCGTGGAGTTGTTGTAAGAAGGATTCTCTTCGTATCCCTATTGACCGTCATCAGGATATTGACATCTGAGCGTGAAACTGAACTAATGGCACCGTAAGTATCAATACCACTGACATAGATATTAAAGAAGCGATCTTTAGATACCTTAGGGGTCTCAACATCCTTGGTCATTTTTTTAGTGTAAATTTTCTTAATTTTAGAAGCATAATCTGGATACTCTGCTTCAATAATATTCTCAAATACACTATTTAAGACAATGGCTTTGGCCTCTCCTGAAATCAAACTTTTATAAGTTGACAAGTAAGAAGTACTTTTATCAACCGTCAAATCCTTATTTTGACTCGTCTTAATATCAGAGATTAGCTTTTGAATATTCTCATTATCCGTACCTGTTGGTCCCATAACACTAGATAATTGGGCAACATTATTGATATCGCTATCCTTTAAAACGACGACACTGAGAGAATACTCTGAATAATTTGAAGTTGCATTAATATGACTTGTAAAGCCTATAAATTGCTGCAGAGTAAATAAAGAAACAGAACTCACTAAAACAGCTAGTGTCAAAAAGAAAATCGTGAACTTTTCTGCTTTTTTATAGATTATTAATAATGCAGCAGTCACAGCAACCATCACGGCAAAAACTGCGACCACTATATTAACGTGCCTGAAAGCAAGTATATTGTACTTAAAGATTAAGAACAATAAAAAACCAACTAACAATAAATAAATAGTCAACAAAACTATATTAACACTTCGCTTCACTTTCTGTGAACGTGATTTTTTAAAACGTCTACTCATGATTAACACCTATACATTTAATGTTACTATTATATCACTTTTTTACGATAAATTCTACATTTAGCGAGTTTATAAAGATATAGATTATTTGGACCTCATAAGCACTGATACTATTCGAAAACCTCTTCAAACCATACCAGTAGCATCGTATTATAGTTATCTGTTACTGTAGACAATCTCAAAACAAGTCTTTGAGATTCTATGTATATCTTCCTAGTTGCTCTTTGATTTTCATTGAGCATTAAACCATCAAAATCAATACAGCATTTCACTTACAATTCAACGCAACTAGACAACTACTAGCCCATACAGCAAAAAAAGTCCTATTAGGACAACTTTATAAAAAATTATCCAATAGAACTGTTCATCATTATTTAACATGATTTTCTGCTTCTTTTTGAGCTTTTTCGATGGCTTTTTTGCTTTCTTGCTCCCATTTAGTCTTAGCTTCTTCATACTGTTTGGTTGTAACAGTATCTTTTTGCAGTTTCATGTACTTGTAGTTATTGCCGTCACCCTTGATACCGACCAGTGAATACCCTCTTGTAAATGGCGTTACTTTGGTTACAGATGCTGTACCACCACTTGACATTGCTGACATAATCAGAGAATTGTCAATCATCCAAGCCTGTGCTTCAGCATATTTTTCATAGCGTTTGGCTACATCTTTATTTTCACTATCTGCATCTTTGAGCATCTTGGTGTAGGTATCAAGCCCCAGGCTAGCAATCTTAGCTTTATCTTCCTGAGCATCTAGACCAAAGATCTTGAGATAGAATCCATCCTCTGCATTGAAAGGATTGAGATAAGTTGATGGATCCTGGTAGTCACCTACCCAACCATCAAAGTTCAAATCATAGTCACGATCAGCTGGTGTCGGTGCCAAGAAGGCTACATTATTAAAATCATCTGTTGAAAGTTGTTGAACATCAATGACAATGTTATCGGCACCTAAAACTGACTCAAGGGTCTGCTTAACTGAGTTCATGCCTGTCACAGCATTTTTACTTGTCTGATCAACTGCAACATCCAAGTGAATAGGGAAAGTCACACCTTGACTTGCCAATTCTTTTTTAGCTTCCGCAAATTTTGCTTGGGCTTTTTCTTTGTTGAAATAGGCATCTTGAGCATCTGCCAAGTTAATACCTGACCATTCTGTACCATAGTTGACCAATTTAGAAGCAACTACTTCTCCAAAGGTCTTGTCTCCCACTTGAACAAATGTAGGAGGTACTAGGGTGTTACGAAGGGTCTTGCTAGCCGCTTCTTCCCCATTTGACTGAGCAGAATAGGCTGTGCGGTCCAAGGCAAAGTTCACCGCTTGGCGGAAGTTTTTGTTCAAGACAGCTGTCTCAGTTGACTTCTTCTGCTCGTCTGTCGTTTTAGACGTATGGTTGTAAGCCTTACGGTTGACGTTGAAATTAAAATACCAAGAAGTCTTGTCCTGCAAGCTATAGACGATATTATCCTTATATTTTTCCTTGGTCTTAGCAAAGTTTGAACTATTTGGATAAACCCCAGCGATAGAATAAGCTCCACTTTCAAAGTTACGGATGGTCAATTCTTGGTCTGAACCATCAAAATAGGCCAATTTCACGTGTTCAATCGATACTTTATTATGATCATAGTAATGCGGATTTTTCACATACTCGATCGATGATTTTGATGTGAAATCTTTTAACAAATAAGGTCCGCTGTAGAGAATGCTATCTGGAGATAGGGTACCAAAATCTTTCCCTTTTGAATTTAGAAACTCTTCGTTGACTGGGAAAAGAATACTATTCGTTGTTTTTGAATTCCAGTAGGGTTCTGGACGTGCCAAAGTATACTCAACAGTCTGGTCGTCAATGGCCTTCACCCCAACCTTAGAAAAGTCAGAATCCGCTCCTGTAATATAATCATTCAAGCCCTTGATCGAGTTTTGTATCAAGTCAATGGCCTGTGATTTATTGTCCACTGCGTACTTAATCCCTGTCACAAAATCCTGTGCCTTGACTGGGGCGTACTCTTCACCGTCAGCTGTGAACCATTTGGCATCTTTTCTCAGTTTATAGGTGTAAGTCAGACCGTCGCTTGAAACAGACCAGTCTTCTGCCAAAGATGGAACTAGGTTTCCGTGGTTATCATTTTCAAGCAAACCATCAACTAGGTTAGTAATAATAGCTGTATTATCAGCGTAGTAGTCTAACAAGTAGTTAAATGTAGTTGGGTTTCCACTAAAGGTTGATGAGTAAGTTTTTGTATCTGAACCTGATTGTCCGCAAGCAGCTAAAAGCAAGGCAGCCGCAAAAGTCAGGCCTGCACTAAGGACACGCTTTTTTGTAGTCATCTTCTTTCTCCTTTATGTTAGTTTTTATAACATATGTTTATTTTACCAAAATAGTGGGAATTTGTAAAGTTAATTGAATTTCGAGAATGAAAATTTATAAACTTTAGTCATAAAAAAACAAAGAATCTCTGTCTTTCATACAGTCTTCCCTTGTTTTTATACGATTTCGATTTTAAATTTTTCTGTAAAAAATATTTATAGTAATTCCACACAGAAAGCATCCCATGGAGCTAAGATTTGTTTTTCAAAAACTTCTTGAGCCACGGTGTTTTCAATTAAGACCGATTTGACGTTTCCTTCTACGGTCAAGTCTTGCTCTTCATTGGACAAGTTAGCCACAACTAGAAAACGATAGTCCCCATCTTTACGGATATAGGAAAATACCTTTTCAGCCGTATCAAGCAATTTAAAATCAGCTCGAATCAGCCAGCTATTCTCCCTACGGATTTGAACCAGTTTCTGATAGGTATAGAAAATAGAATCTGGATTTGCCAGCGCTTCTTGAACATTAATTGCTTGATAGTTTGGATTCACTGCTAACCAAGGTTGACCTGTCGAGAAACCGGCATTTTTGCTCTCGTCCCATTGCATAGGGGTACGGGCATTGTCGCGACCAATGACACGGATACTGTCCATGATTTCTTCCATCGAAACACCTTTTTCAAGAGCCTCACGCGCATAGTTGAGAGATTCAATATCTTCTACTTGCTCCAGCGTTTCAAACGGATAGTTGGTCATCCCAATCTCCTCACCTTGGTAGATATAAGGAGTTCCTCTCATGAGATGAAGTAAGATTGCAAAGGCTTTGGCAGATTTTTCGCGGTATTCTTGGTCATTTCCCCAGATTGAGACGATACGAGGGAGATCATGATTGTTCCAGAAGAGCGAATTCCAGCCGTCCTCAACTCCTAATTCTGTCTGCCATTTATTGAAAATTTCTTTCAACTTAGCGATATTCAGCTCTTTTTGATAGTGCCATTTAGGCTGACCTTCCTGATACTGAAGACCGATATGTTCAAACTGGAAGACCATAGACAATTCTTGTCCCTTTGGATCTGAGTAAAGCTTGGAAATCTCTGGCGTTGCTCCCCAAGTCTCCCCTACTGTTAAGAGATTCTTATCTCCAAAGGTCGCCTGATTCATCTCCTTGAGATAAGGGTGGAGCATAGGACCATTATTGACTACTTTCTCGTCAGGAATTTTCCCAATCATGTCAATGACATCCATGCGGAAACCACCAATGCCTTTATCAATCCAGAAGTTCATCATCTCATAAATTTTCTGACGAAGTTTTTCATTTTCCCAGTTGAGATCCGGCTGTTTCTTACTGAAAAAGTGAAGATAGTATTGACCTGACTTTTCATCGTATTCCCAAGCAGATCCACTAAAGATAGAATCTAGATCGTTGGGTTCGTCCCGCCAGATATAGTAATCTCGCTCAGGGCTGTCAGGATTTTCACAGGCCTCGACAAACCATGCATGTTCATCTGAGGTATGATTGACCACCAAGTCCATGATGATACGAATATCACGCTTCTTAGCTTCCGCAATCAGTTGGTCCATATCCTCCATGGTTCCAAAAATCGTTGCAATCGCTTGATAATCAGCAATATCATATCCATCATCATCCATAGGGCTGTCATAAACAGGAGAAAGCCAAATCGCTGTAATTCCTAACTTAGCTAGATAGTCTAACTTACTGGTAATTCCTGGCAAATCGCCAATTCCATCTCCGTTGCTATCCATAAAGCTCTTAGGATAAACTTGATAGACTACGGCATTGTGCCACCACTTTTCTTGCATCTTCTTACCTCATTATTTTAATAATCTATAGTCTATGATAGCGCTTTTCAGAGTTTTATGCAAGCGTTTGCCTAATCTTTTTGATTCCTTTTTTAACTCCATAGTTTCCTAACTTCCAATTTTTTATTATAATAGAGATCAGAGGTAAAAAAATGAAAAAACAAGCTTTTAGTTCTGAACAATATTTGAATTTACAACGCGACCATATTTTGGAGCGCATTAACCAATTTGACGGCAAGCTCTACTTGGAGTTTGGTGGCAAAATGTTAGAAGATTTCCACGCTGCTCGCGTGCTTCCTGGTTATGAGCCTGACAACAAAATCAAGCTCTTGCAAGAATTGAAAGAGCAAGTCGAGGTTGTGATTGCCATTAACGCTAGCAACATCGAACATTCCAAGGCACGTGGTGACTTGGGCATTTCTTATGACCAAGAAGTTCTTCGGTTGATTGACAAATTCAATGAGCTAGGAATTTTTGTTGGCTCCGTTGTCATCACACAGTACGCTGGTCAACCAGCTGCAGATGCCTTCCGCAACCAACTTGAGAAAAACGGAATTGATTCTTATCTTCACTATCCAATCAAAGGATATCCGACGGATATGGATCACATCATTTCTCCTGAAGGTATGGGAAAAAACGACTACATTAAAACCAGTCGTAACTTGATTGTCGTAACCGCTCCTGGACCTGGTTCTGGAAAATTGGCAACCTGTATGTCCAATATGTACCACGACCAAATCAATGGTATCAAGTCTGGCTACGCTAAATTTGAAACCTTCCCAGTTTGGAATCTTCCCCTTCATCACCCAGTCAATTTGGCCTACGAGGCTGCCACAGCTGACCTTGATGATGTCAACATGATTGACCCCTTCCATCTCCAAACCTATGGAGAAACCACTGTCAACTACAACCGTGATATCGAGATTTTCCCAGTGCTCAAGCGCATGTTAGAACGTATCCTCGGTAAATCTCCATACGCTTCTCCGACAGATATGGGTGTCAACATGGTTGGTTTCGCTATTACAGATGATGAAGCTGCTGTCGAAGCTTCTAAACAAGAAATCATCCGTCGCTACTATCAGACTGTTCTTGATTTCAAAGCCGAAAAAGTGGGCGAATCTGCTGTCAAGAAAATCGAGTTGCTCATGAACGATCTCGGCATCACACCTGCAGACCGTAAGGTTGCTGTTGCTGCGCGTCAAAAAGCAGAAGAAACTGGCGGACCAGCTCTAGCCCTTGAATTGCCAACTGGTGAAATCGTCACAGGTAAGAACTCAGAACTCTTTGGCCCTACAGCCGCTGCCCTGATCAACGCTATCAAGAAATCAGCTAACATTGCCAAGGAAGTAAAACTCATCGAGCCTGAAGTCGTCAAACCGATCCAAGGTCTTAAAATCAATCATCTGGGTAGTCGCAATCCACGCCTGCATTCAAATGAAATTTTGATTGCACTTGCTATCACAGCTACAGAAAATCCTGATGCTGCTCGTGCTATGAAAGAACTTGGCAACCTCAAAGGAAGCGAAGCCCACTCAACCATCATTTTAACTGATGAAGACAAAAATGTCCTTCGCAAATTGGGTATCAATGTAACCTTTGACCCTTACTACCAATACGACCGCTTGTATCGTAAGTAACGATTTGAACCTCTCCACCCTCGGAGAGGTTTTCTCTCTGTCTCAGGAGCCAGCTTTGTGTTATAATGAAATTAGAAAACTGAAAGGATTTACCATGTCAAAAGAAGTTATTGTTGAAAGTTTTGAACTTGACCACACCATTGTTAAAGCACCCTATGTTCGCTTGATCGGGGAAGAAACAGGGCCAAAGGGAGATGTCATCTCTAATTATGATATTCGTTTAGTGCAACCCAATGAAGACTCTATCCCTACTGCTGGCCTTCACACTATCGAGCACCTCTTGGCCAAACTCATCCGTACCCGAATTGACGGCATGATTGACTGTTCACCATTTGGTTGCCGTACAGGCTTCCACATGATTATGTGGGGACGTCATACTAGCGCTGAGATTGCAGCAGTTATCAAGGATTCGCTTAGGGAAATCGCTGAAACTACTACTTGGGAAGACGTCCCTGGAACAACCATCGAATCTTGCGGTAACTACAAGGACCACAGCCTCTTTTCTGCTAAAGAATGGGCAAAACTCATCTTGGAACAAGGAATCTCAGACGATGCCTTTGAACGTCATGTGATTTAAACACAAAAAAGGAACCAGTTTTTCAGCTGGTTCCTTCTTTTTATTCTCAAAATTCTGTCTTAGGCTTTTTCACGAATGACCAAAACACCATCTTCCATATCAGCTTCTAGGTGTTTAGCATCAAGGTTATCCAAGTGGAAGTCTGTGACTTTGTCACGGATTTGTTGTTCAACCACACGACGGAGTGGACGAACACCCATGACTTCATCGTAGCCTTCCTCAGTCATGTATTCTTTAGCAGCTTCGCTCACTGCCAAGTCAATGTCTTTCTTAGAAAGCGTCTTGTTAACTTCAACCAACATCAAATCCACAATCTTAGAAAGGTTTTCCTTAGTCAAGTGCGAGAACTCAATAACTGCATTAAAGCGGTTGAGGAATTCTGGACGGAAGAATGGTTTCAAACGGTCCATCAATTCTGGTTTATCCGCATCTTCTGTCAAGTTGGCTTCATAGCCAAATCCAGCATTTGAGGTCGCAATAATGACAGTGTTCTTGAAGTTTACTGTATTCCCTTGACCATCTGTCAAACGACCATCATCCAAAACTTGGAGGAGAAGGGTAATGACTTGAGGATCAGCCTTTTCAATCTCATCCAAGAGAATGATAGAGTATGGATTGCGACGAACACGTTCTGTTAAGGTATTGCTATTGTCATCATAACCCACATAGCCTGCTGTTGTACCAATTAGCTTAGAAACGGCTGTGCGGTCACTGTATTCAGACATATCCAAACGGATGATCGCATCCTTGGTTCCAAACATATCAAGCGCCAATTGCTTAGCAAGTTCTGTCTTACCAACCCCAGTTGGACCTACAAAGAGGAAGCTACCGATTGGGCGATTACCTTCATCAAAACCGGCACGATTACGACGGATAGCACGGGCTACAGCTTCAACTGCCTTATCTTGACCGATTACCTTATCTTGCAAGCGATGAGCCATATCTTTCAAACGCTCGATGTCTGATGCTCCCATTTGTGATACTGGAATACCGGTCATTCGTTCTACAGACTCAGCCACATCGTTGACACTTGCAGTCACTTTCATATCTTCTGTATGGTTTTCGATTTTCTTTTCCAATTCTGCGATGCGTGTTTTATAGTTTAGAGCTGCTTCAAAATCTTCTGCCTCAACAGCTTTTTCTTGCTTGTCTTTTTCTACCTCAATTTCACGTTCAACAGCATGCACATCTGTTACAGGATGCTGAGCTGCCAAGTGAGCTGCCGTTACATCGACAAGGTCAATAGCCTTATCTGGCAAGCTACGTTGAGGAATGTATTGTACAGAATAATCCACTGCTGCTTTCAAGACTTCATCTGGCAAGATGACATTGTGGTGTTGTTGATAGAGATCACGAATTCCTTGAAGGATTTTAAAAGTATCCTCTGCTGAAGGAGCATTGACCTTGACTTCGTTGAAACGACGAGCAAGAGCTGCATTCTTCAAGATGGTGTTACGGTATTCGTCTTGAGTTGTTGCCCCAATCACTGTCAATTCTCCACGAGAGAGAGCTGGCTTGAGAATATCTGCGAGCCCCTTAGAACCACTGTCTCCACCAGTGCTACCAGCACCGAGAATTTGATGAATTTCATCAAAGAAGAGAATGATATTTCCCGCTTCTTTTACTTCATTGACTAAGTTTTGAACGTTTTCTTCAAAGCTACCACGGTATTGAGTACCAGCCTCAAGACCTGAGATATCAATGGAAATAATTTCCTTATTCTTAATAGCAGCTGGAACATCACCATTCACAATCGCTTGTGCTAGACCTTCGACAACTGCTGTCTTACCAACACCTGCGTCTCCGACTAAAACAGGATTGTTCTTGGTACGGCGTGAAAGAATTTCAGATGTCTCTTGAATTTCCTTGTTTCGTCCGATAACAGGATCCAGCTTGCCCTCACGAGCTTCTGCTGTCAAGTTTCGACCTAGTTTAGCAAGGACACCGTCTTGTTTCATACCTGACGTATGTTGTGGCATTTTTCCATCAACTTCTGCATTTCCTGGCAATTGGCCAGTTGCACGATAGTGAGCAAATTCCTCAGATGTGACTTCACGTCCATTAATCAAGTAACGACGATTTTCAGAACTGTATCCTCGCATACCACCCATCAATTGGTTAAATAAATCATCCATGTTGTTAAAATTATTAAAATTATTGTTCATATTCTTTACCTCTTTTTGTTATTTATTATTACTGATATTGACTATCTTTGACCTTTGTTTTAAAAAATTTAGACTAGCTAAATCACTACTCTACGTACTATTTCTGGTTTTTCTTTTTCAAGCAGGAGTAGACTATCTTTACTTCTGAAGATTTCTAGATTAAACATAGACACACCTCTTTCTATTTTACTTTAAATAAGTGTTCTAGTAAGGCTTTCATTTACCTTACGTTCATAATATACTACATTAGTCAGAAAAGGTCAAGGATTTTGACTTTAATTGACCAATGTTTTTTATACTCTTCGAAAATCTCTTCAAACCACGTCAGTTCTATCTGTAACCTCAAAACAGTGTTTTGAGCACTTCTTAGTTTGCTCTTGATTTTCATTGAGCATAAGTGTTCTAGTAAGGCTTTCATTTACCTTACGTTCATAATATACTACATTGGTCAGAAAAGGTCAAGAGATTTGACTTTAATTGACCAATATTTTTTAAACAGCAAAAACACCCTGAAACATCAGGGTGCCATTCTTATCTCAAATACAAAATTGCTAGGGTCAGGAGACTTGCTAGAAGCCCCACTCCCCAAAAGAAGAAGTCAACCTTCCACTCGCTCCAAGGATTTCCTTTACCAGAAAATCCTCCAAGTTCAAAATGGTGATGCACAGGCGTCATACGGAAAATACGTTTGCCACCAGTCATTTTGAAATAGCTGACTTGCATCATGACCGAAGTTGTTTCAAAGACATAAACAATTCCGATAATCAAGAGAGTCCATTCTTGGTGGAGGGCCATAGAGATAGCTGCCAGCATTCCACCGAGAGCTAAACTTCCCACATCCCCCATAAAGACCTTGGCAGGCTTATGGTTAAAGACGAAGAACCCGAGCAAACCACCAATCATGGCAAGAATCACTAGAAGGATATCCATCTGACCTTGCACATAGGCAATAACTCCATAGGCAGACAAACTAATCACAACGGAAATACTAGCTAAACCATCAATACCGTCTGTCAAGTTGACTGCGTTTGAAAAACCGACTAGCCAGAAAAGAGCGAAGACAATATAGAAAATCCCTAGATGCACTTGGTAACCAAAGACAGAAAGCATATCGCCACCGCGCTCATAGAAAAGGTAGAAAACGACCCCACCTAGAAGCTGAAGAGCCAATTTCTGTTTGGGATTAAGGCCCTCATTGATTTTACGGAAGACCTTGAGGAAGTCATCTAAAAATCCGACAAGTCCATAAAGGACCAAGATGAACAAAATCATTCCCACATTATTGGTCAATTGTTTTGAAGAAAGAGCAAGAAGGAAACTCACCACAACTGCAGCAATGAGGAAAACAAGTCCCCCCATAGTTGGCGTGCCAGCTTTTGCCTGATGCTGTTTGACATCCTCATGCATCTGCTGGCCTGTAATTTGCGCCTTTCTATAAAATTGGATAAAGGCCGGAATTCCTACCAAAGTTAGTAAAAATGTCACAATTCCAGCACTGATGGAAATAAACATATTAGTCTCCTAAAGTTAATGTAATTTTTTTAATGTCCTTGATAGCTGTATTAGCACGAACATCTTGCTTCTGCACGGTAGAGCCTGAACCTTCAAATACGAGTTCTATATTTAACCACTTAGAAAAAGCTTCTGCGGTTGCTTTTGTCCAACCATACATATCTGGAACTTCCTCTGCTTTATCAGATAAGAGGAGAACTTGCTGGTTAGGTGCAAGATTGGTCCCTTCTTCTACAGATGATTCTTTAATCTTTGTTCCTGTTCCTACAACGATTGGTTGCACAATATTGCGACGTAAGGCTTCCGCCAAATCGCCAGGTGAAATGTCCTTGATGCTAGGCATGGCATAGGCGCTTTGATTGGTTACCTGATCTAACGTTTTAGCGGTAGATTGCAGGTTAAGGGAATCTTTCATAGCCACCGCTCTTTCCAAGATAGGATTGGCAAATTCTCCCAACTGAATACCTGAATAATGCTCAGGCTGTTGAACCGTCACATAGAGAATAAAATCAGGATTTTCAGCAGGGTTCATCGATACAGCAGAAAAAATGTAATTGGTCGTACCAACTAAGTAACCTCCATTTTTCTCATCGGCAATCTGGGCCGTACCGGACTTGAGGGCTACATTTTGACCAGGAACAGTTACAGTTGGCTTGCCTGTGCTATGGTTATGCATGGTTCCATAAATCGGATCCGTCCCTACCAAAACCATGTTAGTCCGAGTTAGACTAGCTGTATCTTTGGAAACAGGATTTCCTACAATCTCTTTTTGAGATTTACGAACAGATTGGTCATTTGGGTCATACAAGGCACTGATAAATTTAGGTTCTAACATGACTCCATCGTTAGCAATAGCCGTGAAGGCACGAATCATTTGCGTCTGGGTCACTGAAATCCCTTGTCCAAATGAACTCTGAGCAATATTTACGATATTGTCAGCCGGAAGTTGGCCTGCATATTCATCCGTCAAGCCAAAACGAGTCGGAACACCAAATTTAAAGCGATTTAGATAATCAAGCCATGTAGCATCTCCCATCTTTTGCTCAAGAAGCGTCATCCCAACGTTACTTGAGTGAGCGAACCCTTGAGAAAAGGTCATCATTCTGCCACCAGTCAATCCTTCATTGACGTCCCAATCTCGGATAGTAGCATCTGCTACTTTTAACTCACTACTATTGAAAACTTCTCCTCCCGGGAAAGTGTTATTGTCAATAGCAGCAGCGAGCGTCATAACCTTCATGGTTGACCCTGGCTCATAGTTACTTTGATAGAGGATATCACGCCAAACAAAGTCCTTAGTCAGCCCTTCCTTAGTATCAGCATCGAAGGTCGGCCGTTGCGTCGTTGCAAGAATTTCCCCTGTTTTAGCACTGACCAAGGTAGCCGTCATATACTTGCCTTTTACTTTCTCTTGAAAGGCATTCATCTGCGTCTCCATGAAGGACTGAAGGGTGCTGGAAATAGTTGTATAAACATCCTTGCCATCTACCGTTTGTTGGGAAACTTGTTCTGTTCCAGGGACAATATTACCCAGACGATCTTTTTCATAGGTAATAATGCCATCTTTCCCTGCAAGAATGCTATTCAAGGAACTTTCCATCCCAGAAGTTCCCAGCAAACTCTTGCTTCCATCTTCATTTTCATGGAGTTGAGCTAAACCAATAAAACTGGAAGCAAATTGTCCATTTGGATAGCTTCTGTTAGGACTAGTTGTAAAGTCAATTCCTTCAACACTAGCGTCTTTTAGATCCTTTTTAATAGCCATCATATTGGCATAGGTAATTCCATTTCCTTTTGCACCAAAAGAAACCTGGGTCAGATTTGGTTGAGCTAATTGCTCTTTCACATAAGCCTCATCCATATCCAAATACTTATGGAAAACCTCTGCTACCTTATTAAACTGGGCATCTTCTACATAAAGAATTTTACCCGTTGCTGATTTGTATTTTTTATCAATAACAGCATAGACATTATAGGAAGTTGCGTCCTCAGCAATCGGGACTCCATTTCGGTCATAAATAGTCCCACGTTTGGCAGGGACTATACGGGTTATTTGGTGAACCTTCTTAGCCTCTTTGACTAGATCCGTTCCAAATTTACTACCACTCCCGATAATAACAGCAAAATTGACCAAAAAGACAGCGAAAAGTACGACAGCTAACAAGCTGATGTACTTCCCCACTATTTTACGGTTTTCTGCTGGAGATTTACGGTTTCTAATCGCAAATCGGGTTATTCTTTTTGTCCACTTCATATCTTACTCCGCTGATCGAATATTCTCATTATTCAATTTTAAGTCCTTAGAATTTGCGATTTCTTTCAAGCGTTCTGCCCTCAACAATTCATTTACCTCTTGTTTGGCATCATCCAATTCTGTCTTCTTCTCCTCTATCTGCGCATTGATTTTTGTCAAATCATTTTGTACTTGTAGGAGTCGGGTCTGCATAAAGATAATACTCAGCGCCAAAACGAGAGCTGTAAACGCAATGGAAAGATAAAAAGCCTTCTCCACACGGGAGAATTTTTTTATACGATTCTGCAAGAATTGACTGGTTGTTTCTTTTTTATCTACCATTTTTTCCTCTTACTTGTGAATTTTTCTGGCCACGCGCAACTTAGCTGAGTGCGAGCGGTTATTGGCTTCTAATTCTTCTGCACTTGGCAAGATTGGCTTACGGGATACCAATTCCATCTTGGGCTTGAGATCATCTGGGATGAAAGGCAAGCCTTTTGGAACTTCAACCGTTGAAGCTTCCTTGAACAATTGCTTGGTCAAGCGGTCTTCTAGCGAATGGAAGGTAATCACTGAAATTCTACCATCCAGAGCCAACATCTCCATAGCCTGCTGGATGGACTCATCTGCCGCTCCCAGTTCATCATTGACTTCAATTCGAATAGCCTGGAAAATCTGCTTGGCAGGATGGCCCTTCTTCTTGAGCTCCTTAGCAGGCTTAGCAGACTTGATAATCTCTGCCAACTCAGTCGTAGTCTCGATTGGCTTGACTTCACGCGCTTGTTCAATCTTACGCGCAATCTGTTTAGAGAATTTATCCTCGCCATACTTGAAGAAAATACGAACCAAGTCATGATAGTCATAGTGATTCACCACTTCATAGGCTGTCAAACTAGCATCCTGATTCATGCGCATGTCCAGTGGCGCATCCTTTTTATAAGAAAAACCACGCTCACGCTGGTCCAGCTGAGGACTAGACACTCCCAAGTCATAACAAATTCCATCAATTTCCTGAACACCAGCTTCGCGCAAACGTGCCTGTAAATGACGGAAGTTATCCTTGATAAAAGTCACCATCCCCTTTTCAATGTAGGGTGCCAAGCGTTCTTGCGCATTGTCAATGGCATTCTGGTCCTGGTCAAAAGCATAGAGATGGCCTTTTTCACTTAATTTACTTAATAAATATTCGCTATGGCCCGCTCCACCCAAAGTCGCATCAACGTAGATACCATCAGGCTTTACGTCGAGCATATCAATCGTTTCGTGGAGTAAGACCGTTACATGATGAAATTCTTTTGTCATATCTTATCTATTTTACCACAAATCCGACCAGCTTGCACTAGTCAGACAAATAGGTCAAAAACAAGTAAGATTTCTTTAAGAAATATGTCAAATATGCTTGACATTCGCTCTATAGAAGAATATAATGTAGTCAAATATATACGACAAAAATCAGAAAGGAGACCAGATGAATCGTGTGAAAGAATTTCGCAAGGAACTGGGCATTTCCCAGCTCGAACTCGCCAAGGATATCGGTGTCTCGAGACAAACCATCAATATGATTGAAAACGACAAGTACAATCCAACCCTGGAACTCTGTCTCAATCTCGCCCGCAGCCTCCAAACTGACCTCAACAGTCTCTTTTGGGAGGAAGATTTTTAAAAAAGGAGCAAATTCATGAAAAAAGAAACCTTCACTGAAAAACTGATCAAGCGCACATACGGTATTTCTGATCCACTTGACGAATACAAACGACGCGAGGCTGATCGTATCGGCAACCAAGTCTTTATCATCCTCTTTTATCTGATGATTTTCGGAAATCTTATTCCACTCCTTCTGGCCTATAAATATCCTCAAGAAGTGGCTCTAATCTATCCTCCTCTGATTTTAGTGATTGCCCTCATCGTTGCTGGATATCTCACCTACCAAATGCAAAAAACAGGAATTACAACTATCGAACCAGATATGCTAAGTAAGAAAGAAAGTAAGCAACTACATTACCCTGGTCTGAAAGCTGGAATAGTCTATGGATTAATGAGTTTTTTTACAACCCCTCTTCTCCTTATACTGCTAGGTGAGAGTCAGGACTATCTTCAGTCACTTCTCGCTTTTAAAAATATTTTTTCAAGTATCCTCCAGTCTGTCTTCTTTGGAGTGGTTATACAGATTCTCATCTCCCGTCGCATTGCAAAAACTAAGAAAGATCAAGATGAGGATTAGGAGGTGCCCTATGAAAAAAGAAAAGAAACAGTTACGTTATCCTGGTCTGAAAGCAGGTTCGATTTATGGAACAGTGATATTTTTTATAATTCCACTCATTGATACCCTAACAAGTGAAAATCCAAATTTTATCACTTCTCTTCTAAATACAAAACATATTTTTAAAACTATACTGGGAGCTTTCTTTTTCGGAGTGATGATACATATTGTCGACTCACTTCGTATTGCAAGAGCTAAAAAAGACCAGAATTAGGAGGTCCCCTATGAAATCACTACTAACTTTACTTACCTATCATCTTTTGTTCAGTTCTCTGCTCATCTTCATCATCGTTTCAGGGAACTTAATCAGAGAGATATTCCTCGTGCTAGTCTTTGTTCCAGCCCTTAACAAAGGACTGACTTATCTAAAGATTGACTCCCAAAAAACACGCATACTCAACTTAGCACTATGCTTTATGATTCTATCTTTACCACAACTGATGCTCATCTCAAGCGATTGGAAATATTATTTACTGCTGACTATCGCTAGCCTTTCTTCTATCACTTATCTTTATTATCTCTATCAATTCGTAAAAGAAAGTCAGTAAAACCACTCATTTAGGAGGTTACTAGTATGAAAAAAGAAGACTTAACCACTCGCCTACTCCGAAATCTCTTTCACATCCAAGGCCCTTTTGATGAATGCCGGCAAGAAATTATCTACAAAGCTTGTGCCCGTTCTATGGTTCAAATCGTTTATTCTTCCTTCTTCCTCTTCTTGTTTTATCTGTTATTTGGACGCTTCATAGAAGCCGTTCGCTATGCTATGCCCTACGTTTACTCTGGACTCATTTTTTTCATTACTTTAAAAACTCAAAGAGCCGTCAAAGAACTCCATCTGGAAAAAGATGACAAGTCAGAAATCATCCTCAAAACCTACAGCAAAGCTCAAATCAAATTTCGAAGTTGGGTTGTGTTTATCGGTCTTCAGATTGGCCTCTTTACCCTACTCATCTTTCATAAAGTCTTCGTTCAGCAGATGTCCCTTCCAGATTTTGTGAAGTTGCTCATGCAATTCGATAAAAGTGTTCCTTTCCTGATGTATGGCCTGATTATCGGTAGTATTTTCGGAACCCTGACCTACGGATTTCTATCACTACAAGAGGAGAAAACTCCTAAAAATACCAAACAGAAGGAGAAAAGCAATCAATGACTTCACTATACGATTTTTCAGTCTTGAACCAAGACCATCAAGAAACTCCACTAGAGACCTATCGTGGTAAGGTTCTCTTGATTGTCAACACTGCTACTGGATGTGGTTTAACGCCCCAGTACCAAGGACTTCAAGAACTCTATGATCGCTATCAAGAACAAGGTTTTGAAATTTTAGACTTCCCTTGCAATCAGTTTATGGGACAAGCACCAGGCAGCGCAGAGGAAATCAACGCCTTCTGTAGCCTACACTATCAAACCACTTTCCCACGTTTTGCCAAGATCAAGGTCAACGGTAAGGAGTCAGATCCCCTCTATGTTTGGTTGAAAGACCAGAAATCTGGCCCACTAGGAAAACGAATCGAATGGAATTTCGCTAAATTTCTCATCGATCGTGATGGGCAAGTCTTTGAACGCTTCTCTTCAAAAACGGACCCAAAACAAATTGAAGAGGCGATACAAAAACTACTATAATTCACAATCTCACTATGATTAGGTTTCCTTTAGCCTAATGAATAGTGAGATTTTTTGATGGGCTTTGACTTAAATAGAAAAACACTCCATGATATGAAACATGAAGTGTTGTAAAAATGATACATTCATAGCAGACAATTCACTACTAGACACTATTTTCAACCCCAGCATATACATATGTCCTATTTCTAGGACACGCTTTTTCCGTTACCACCCTGAAATAAAAGCTATGCTCTCGCCCATCCTTGGCATTTTCCTTGTTTAAGACAAAGTAGTTTTTCTGATTCATCGCCATGGTTCGTAGGATGTCATCAATCAAGAAAGTCAAGGGTACGTTCATGGCAGAGTATTTTTGAAAATCCTCTTCAAAACGAATATAGTCATCTGAAAAATAATCCATCTGCAGTTTGTTTTCATACAGCTCTTTTCTAGTCATAAACTCCCTCCTCCCACAGTCGAATTTCTAGGATATCTTCTAGCTCTATCGATCTATATCCCTCATTTGTCCTAATGGATAAGTTCTGATGTGATAACTCTCTTACCTCACCGATGATAGTGGTTTTCTGCTTCTTTTCCTTGACCACAAAACTTCCCTTAAGTTGGCCAACATAAAGTTGAGAAAGCAAATGTAGTTTCTCAACTGGGGCCAAATCTATCGAAAAATCAACACGGTTTTTTTCTTCACTGAGCGAACTGGTGTGTTCTGAGAGGTAAAACCCCATCCACTTCTGCATACCTGGATCTTGATAATCTCGCGCGGATTGAAAAGGTAAATAAGAACGATCAATCATTTTAATCCATCTAATCCTCCAGCAGAATGACCTCCAATCAGCTTGCTTCTGGCAAGACTCCTAGAGGCTTCTTCCAGTGCATTGGCTCTTAAAAGAGAAGTGAAACCAAATTGTTCCCGAATGGAGTCAATGGCCGTCTGGAGCCTTTCTTCTTTTTCTAACTTGTCAACATCATCAAAAAGGGAAATCAAACCAAAGGACTCATCCACAAAGCCTGAATAGTTAACTCCGACACTTCTAACCGCTCCAGAAGTGTATTTGTTATGAAATAGCTTCAAAACATAATCCGTTAAGACAGCTGTATTATTGGTCGGTTCGACCTTCATTTGTGTGTGAATAGACGACCTGACCTCCTGTTTAGAGAAACCGACATAGATAGAGACAAGGGTTATTTTCTTGCCAGACCTTCTCAATCTAATAGCCACCTGCTCAGCCATTTCTCGAAGAATAATTTCAATATCCCGTAGCTTCACGTAGTCTCTCGGCAAGATTTGAGAATTCCCCAAGCCCTTGGATTTGGCTTTATAGGGCTTATGAACATTGCTCTCATCAATCCCGTTAGCATGAAACCACAAACGCAGACCAGCCTGACCCAGAGCTTTTTTTAGCTGGTCGGGATTGCTTGTAGCCAATTCCTTAATGGAAAAAATTCCCAGAGCATGCAAGCGTTTCTCCATCCGCCTGCCAATTCCCCAAAAGTCGGTCATCTTGGGAATGGCCCAGACCTTCTCTTCCACATCCTGGTAAGACCAGTTGGCCCTCATGGTCGGAGTGTGCTTGGCCTCATTATCCAGAGCCAACTTGGCCATTAAAGGATTGGCATTTGACATGCCCACTGTAGAGTAGATCCCTGTCTGCCTCCAAATATCCCTCTGAATACGAGCAGAAAGCATATCCAGCTTGTCTTTGCGAGAGAGATTCTTGTCTGGGATGAAATAGTTGAGCGAACTAGTCAGGTCAATAAAGCCCTCATCGATAGAGTAAGGATAAATATCCTCTGGACTCCCATAGTTTTGAAAGATTCGCTGGATTTCCATATTGACTGCGATATACTCGTCCATCCGAGGAGGGACAATCAAGGTGACTTGAGCCCAATCTTCAATATAGCGCACATAGTCTGAATCTGTAGGCAACCCCTGCTTTCTGGCGTTATAGTAGGAAAATTTGCGGGTCTTGATATCAAAGGGCAGATCATAGGCCCGACCAACATTGGACTTGCCAAAAATCTTCTTAAACAGGGGAGAGGAGGCTAGGATAAGGCCAGTTGAATTATCCGCGCGACTCATGACACAAAGTGAGGTCTTCAGCGGATGCAAGCCTCTTTTCACACACTCGACACTGGCATAAAAGGATTTCATATCGACAAAGGCAATATCACTTTTGGGCTCTCTGGAATAATCAAAGTAGCCCATAGGCTAGCCCTCCATTGGCACAAAGTTTCCAACGATAATCCCTACAATCCGAGGATCTTCCTCATAGGAAATGAAAATGTCCTTGTATTTAGGATTGATTGATACTAGACGCAGGCCATCTTCCTCCCGATAAACCCGTTTGATATAGGTCTGGTTGTTACAAACCACCGCATAAACTGCCCCGTCATAGTCAAATCCTGTCTCTCGAATCAGGGCTACTGAACCATTTTGATATTTAGGTTCCATGGAGTCTCCAGACACCCAAGACGCAAAATCATGGGCCAACTCCTCGTTAAAGTAAACCGTATCAAAATTCTGATCATCGTAGACTGAAGCTCCGATCCCTGCTGACATGCGTTCATAAACACGGTACTCGTAGAGGTGCTCTGGCATAGCTATCACTTTCTGGGCTTGCTCCTCTTGAGATAGGTTGCGAGCATAGAGAACAACCTTCTCCTGCCCTTGCTTGGAGAGGCTATGGTAGAGACGGACAAGCTCAATCTCAGTGAAATAGCCTTTGGGTACTTTTAAAATGTTCTCTAGCTGAGGCACCATCTTCTTGGACGGTTCCTTGATTCCACGTTCCCAAGCCGAGTAAGCCTGGAAGCTAATCCCAAGTTGCTCTGCAATTTCCTTCTGTGTTAGTTTTAGCTCTTTCCTCCGAGCCTTGAGTTTTTCTGGTTGGTACATGATTCACCTCCTGATATAGAACATTAACTTAAATGATTTTCCTTAGAAAACCTAATCTTTAGTTGATTTATTTCGTACTCAACCGATTTGGTTTAGTTTTATTATATAAAAAAAGTAGACGAATGTCTACTAGGAATATCAGAAACATCGTGAATTTTAATCAAACTAAAAAGACTTAGCCCTGTACAATACAGAACTAAATCCTTTGAATAAATAATTGCTCTAACTTTTTGAATCCGTACAGCAATTCCAGTTTTTCTCTATTTGATACCAGACATTAGTTTTTCAATACGTGGAACGTAGAAGAGTAAGATAATACTGAATACAATCGTAATTCCTCCAACAATTCCATAATAAGCAACTTCCGTTTCGTTTGTATAAAATTTTACAATTTGAGCATTGATAGCTTGGGCAGCAGCATTACTCAAGAACCAGATAGACATCATTTGTGCTTGGAAAGATTTTGGTGCTAGCTTAGTAGTGACTGATAGACCAATAGGCGAAATCAACATTTCCCCCACAATCACAATAGCCCAACTCATAATCAACCAGAAAGGACTGACCTTAACCTCTGTCCCAAAGAGCATCCCTGGTAACATCATCCACAAGAAGGATAGACCTGCCGCAAATAAGCCGTAAGCAAATTTCTTAGAAGAGGACGGTTGATTTTTACCCATTTTCCCCCACAACCACGCAAAAATCGGCACATAAATCATAATGAAAAGTGGATTGATACTTTGGAAAAAGCTAGATGGGAACTGAATCTGATTCCCAAATACATTAAAGTAAAGTCGAGTTTGATCATCCGCAAATAGAGCGAGAACAACCGAACCCTGCTCCTCAATAGACCAGAAGAGCACTCCAGCGATAAATAGAGGAATGTAGGCAAATACTCGGGATCTCTCAGTAGCAGTTATTTTCTGACTAGATAAAATTTTGAAGAAATAGTAGATCGGAATGATTACCGCAATTATTGTAAAGATATTAACAATCATATCCACGTTAAACTGGTGAGTAAAGACTAAACCTAGAACCACCAGAACAACCATGACAAGTGTAATCAGCAAGCGTTTAATCAAGGTCTGCTGCTCCTTCTGTGAAAGTGGATCAGTGGGGTAAAGACTTGATTCAGGCAGGTATTTCTTCCCATCCAAAACATACTTCACCAGACCAAAGAACATCCCGACGGCAGCTAATGAGAAACCTAGATGGAAATTGACTTCCTGACCTAGATACCCCACTAGATAAGGGGCAACGAAGGCACCTAAGTTAATACCAAAGACAAAGATACTAAAACCTGCATCCCGTCTATCATCCTCTTTCTCATAGATTCCTCCAACCATATCTGAGATATTGGGTTTTAAAAATCCAGTACCAAAGATAATCAAGGCAATAGAAAGATAGAGAGCAACTTGTCCAAAAGGTGTTGCCAAAGCAATATGCCCTAGCATAATCAGAATACCACCGTAAAAGACGGTCTTACGGCTTCCTAAAATACGGTCACTGACAAAACCACCGACAACAGAGGATAAAAATACCAGCGAGCCATAAATCGCCATAACCGATGCAGCTGTGGTCTTATCCATCCCCAACCCACCATCTTGCACACTATAGTACATATAGTAAAGTAGGATAGCTCGCATCCCATAGTAAGAAAAGCGTTCCCACATCTCTGTAAAGAAGAGGGTAGACAAGCCAATAGGATGTCCAAAAAATGTTTTCTGTTTTTCCATATATATTCTCCTTGAACGATATAATAATTCATTTTACAGAATTTTCAAACAAATGTCAAACAAATCCTGTTTATTTTAGAAAATTTTCTGAAAAAATCTACCGTCTCAGACTAACTTCCACTTTGGTCAGGCAAGTGGAAGTTACTTTGAAAAATTACCTCTAAAAATTTGCTCTTGTTTAGTTTAAAAATGTTTCAAACCTTGAAACATACTTATCTTATCCTTTCCTCTTCAGTAAACAAAAAAACATCCCTATGCCAAACTTGTAATTACTAAAATACAAGTCATACTCAATGAAAATCAAAGAGCAAACTAGGAAACTAGCCGCAGGCTGTACTTGAGTACGGCAAGGCGACGTTGACGTGGTTTGAATTTGATTTTCGAA